>JAUXOH010000173.1 GCA_030682505.1 Candidatus Didemnitutus sp.
CCTCATAGAAAATGCGGTGGGCATAGGCCGCCGCGCCGAGGTTGAAGCACACGAGCACATAGGAAACCACCCAAGCCCCGCCGACGGAGGCGACCTGCAACAGGAGGGGGCGCTGCCATTGCGATGCCGCCAGCGGCAGCCACGGGAACCCGCCGAAAATCACGCCGCGCAACCATTCTCCCATGACCCAAAGTCCGGCGAGACCGAGCAGGGCGAGTAAACGGAAATAGACGCGGTGACCCGTGAGACGGGGAACATACCACCAGACGGCGAGAAACCACAGGCCGTTGAGCAGGCCCGACAGGGTGCCGAGCGCCACCATGCCAAACCACGAGACGTGGTGCAGCCAAGCGAGCAAACCGATCCACGCCACCACCTGAGCCCCCAGCACGGCGGTGGCATAGGCCTTGAAATCCGGTTTGCGATACGCCCAGAGCACCGCCGGCAGCAACATGGCGTAGGCCGCCTCGCCCGTCCCGATGGGCGGGAATGCCGCATAGGTTAACCCCGCGGTCAGCCCGAAGACCGCCAGACCCCACATCAACTGCGGTCGCCGCTGCCAGAAAGCAGGGGCCGGAGCGGAGAGCTCAGGTAGGGAAGGTTGATTCATCACGAGGTGTCCGCGCCAAGACCCGTCAGCTCCGTCAGGCGCCGTGGCAATTCTTGAATTTCTTGCCGGAACCGCAGGGACAAGGATCGTTGCGCCCCACCTTGGGCGCATCCCGCCGGATCGTCACCGCCGGGAGCTTGATCTCGTCGGCACCGCCGCCAGTCGATTCGGTGGTGCCGCTGGTGGTCACCGAGGTTTGCACGGCGGCGGTCAGCGCGGTGGGCGCGGAGGCCGGACCCTGCAACTTGGCGGACCGGGCAAGGATCGCGAAAAGGTTCTCGAAGGCCGCGCGATTGGTCGCCGAACGGAAGAGGCTTGTGCAGATCTGCAGGCGCACGTTGTTCATCAGCTCCTCGAAGAAGCGATAGGCCTCACCCTTGTATTCCGACAGTGGGTCTTTTTGACCATAGGAGCGCAACCCGATCGAACGACGGAGCTCTTCCATCTCGGTCAAGTGCCCCTGCCAGTGGTGATCGATGGCGTTGATGACGATGTAGCGCTCCAAGCCGCCGACCGCGGTCGGGTCCTCGACGGATTCTTTCAACGCGTAGGCCTTCCGAATGCGTTCGACGAGCTCCTGATGCATCACGGTCGAATCGCGTTGCCCTTCCAGTTCGGAGACCTTGGCGCTGATCGGGAAATGAGAATTCAGCCAACCGACCAGACTCTCGAGGTTGCTGGACGTCGTCGCATTGCGATCGCCGATTCCGGCGGTTTCGAGACGGACGTCGAGTTCCTCCTCGATCATGTCGAAGATGATGTCCTTCGCGCGCTCGGCGTGTAGCGCGCCATTGCGAATGCCGTAGATCACTTCGCGCTGTTTGTTCAGCACGTCGTCGTATTGCAGCAAACGCTTGCGGATGGAGAAATTCTGTTGCTCGACTTTCTTTTGTGCGGACTCGATTGAGCGGTTGAGCCAAGGATGCTCCAACTCCTCGCCGTCCTTCATGGAACCCTCCATGATCTTCGACGCGAGGTTGCCCTGCAAAAACAGCCTCATCAGGTCGTCTTCCAACGAGAGGAAGAACTTCGTCCCGCCCGGATCGCCTTGGCGCGAGCAACGACCGCGCAACTGGCGGTCGATGCGACGTGATTCGTGCCGCTCGGTGCCGACGACGAAGAGCCCGCCGAGTTCGCGCACGCCTTCGCCGAGTTTGATGTCGGTACCACGACCGGCCATGTTCGTGGCGATGGTCACGGAGCCGCGCTGGCCGGCGCGGGTGATGATCTCGGCTTCCTGCTGGTGGAACTTGGCATTAAGGACCGTGTGGATCACGCCCGCGCGCTTGAGCATGCGGCTCAACACCTCGGA
Source organism: Candidatus Didemnitutus sp. (assembly GCA_030682505.1). Classification (GTDB taxonomy): domain Bacteria; phylum Verrucomicrobiota; class Verrucomicrobiia; order Opitutales; family Opitutaceae; genus Didemnitutus. The sequence goes on from JAUXOH010000173.1 coordinate 1,923, forward strand.
CTGCTCAACCGTAACCGTGCCGACCAACACGGGCTGGCCGCGTTTCTGCGCCCCCTGGATCGTCGTGACGACCGCAGCATATTTGTCGCGGCGCGTCTTGAAGATCGAGTCGTTCGCATCGACGCGAATACACGGCTGGTTGGTCGGAATCTGGGTGACGGAGAGCCGGTAAATTTCGTTGAATTCCGCGGCCTCGGTCTCGGCGGTTCCGGTCATGCCCGCGAGCTTCTCATACATGCGGAAATAATTCTGGATCGTGACCGTCGCGTAGGTGCGGGTCTCGCGTTCGATCGTCACGCCTTCCTTCGCCTCGACGGCTTGGTGGAGACCGTCGGACCAACGACGGCCCGGCATCACCCGGCCGGTGTTCTCGTCCACGATGACGACCTTGCCGTCCTGGAGAACGTACTCGACGTCCCGCTCGTAGAGTGAGAAGGCGCGGAGGAGCTGCGAGATCGCATGGATGTCCTCGGAGACGACTTCGTAGTGCTGCTGGGCGTCGCGCTTGGCTTTTTCTTTTTCTTCCGGGGTCTTGGCGGTGTCCTTCTCCAGCTCGATGAAATGGGTCGCGAGGTCGGGCAACACGAACGCATCGGGATCATCCGGGCGGAGGTGCTTGCGGCCGATTTCGGTCAAATCGGCCTGGTGATTTTTTTCGTCGATGACGAAGAGCAACTCTTCCTTGTAGGCGTAGAGTTCCTTCTTGTTGAAGTCGGAGTGCATCTCGACGTCGGTCTTGTCGAGGAGCTTGCGCCACTCCGGATTCTCCATGAGCCGGAGAAGTTGCTTGTTCTGCGGCATGCCGAGTTTCACCTGCAGCATCTTCATCGCGGCGGCATGGCGCTCCTCGTTGGACAGCTCCTTCTTTTCCAGCAGATCGGTGGCCTCCTTGACGAAGCGATTGACGAGCCTCAACTGGGCGTCGACGAGCGCGGAGACACCGGGCCGGAGCCGGGTGAAAGGTTGCTCGCGCTCGATCGGGGCCGGACCGGAGATGATCAAGGGCGTGCGGGCTTCGTCGACGAGGATCGAGTCGATTTCGTCCACGATGCAGAACCAGTGATCGCGCTGGACCTGGTCGTCCTTGCGGGTTGCCATGCCGTTGTCGCGCAAGTAGTCGAAGCCGAATTCGGAGGCCGTGCCGTAGGTGATGTCGCGCTGATACATCTCGCGGCGGAGGTCGGACGGCATCTGCTGCTGGATGCAACCGACGGTGAGCCCGAGGAATTGATAAAGGTGACCCATCCACTCGGAGTCGCGGCGGGCGAGGTAATCGTTGACGGTGACGAGTTGGGAGTTCTTGCCGACGAGGGCATTGAGGTAGAGCGGCAGCGTGGCGACGAGGGTCTTGCCTTCGCCGGTGGCCATTTCGGCGATCCGCCCTTCATGCAAGGTGATGCCGCCGATGAGCTGGACGTCGAAGTGCACCATGTCCCAAGTGAGCTCGTGTTCGCAGACCAGCACTTTGCGGCCGACCATGCGGCGGGCCCCGTTCTTCACCGCGGCAAAGGCCTCGGGCAGAATCTGGTCCAAGGTCTCGCCGGCCTTGAGGCGCGCCCGGAACTCCTCGGTCTTGGCCCGGAGTTGGTCGTCGGTGAGCTTTTGGTAGGCCGTTTCGAATTCGTTGATGCGGACCACCACGGGGCGGCATTTATCGACGTATTTCCGATGGTGACGACCGGCGAGTTTCTTTAAAAGGAAGCTGAGCATGAAAGAGGGAGACGTTTAGCCGCGTCGACCGGGTTGGCAAATGGCAAATATTCGAGGTTTTCACCGAGCCAAACCCCTAACCATCAACATGGAAAGCGGCCGAACCTCTTGATTCGGCACGTTCCGACCTCCAGCGTCCTTCTCCGTGCCCCGAGCTCAGACCTTGGTCTTGAAGTAGGCGATGGTCTTCTTGAGGCCGGCGGCGAGCGGCACCTTGGGCTCCCATTTCAGGTGTTTGCGCGCGAGGGTAATGTCGGGACGGCGTTGCTTCGGGTCGTCAGCCGGAAGCGCTTTGTGCACAATCTTCGACTTGCTCTTGGTGAGCTTGAGCACCTCTTCGGCCAATTCGAGCATCGTGAATTCGCCGGGGTTGCCGAGATTTACCGGGCCGACCGTAGCGGTCTGGTTCATCAGCCGGACGAAACCCTCGATCAGGTCATCCACGTAGCAAAACGAACGGGTCTGGGAGCCATCGCCGTAAACCGTGATGGGCTCACCCTTGAGGGCCTGGACGATGAAGTTCGAAACGACGCGGCCGTCGTTCGGGTGCATGCGCGGGCCGTAGGTGTTGAAGATGCGCACGACGCGGATATCGACCTTGTTCTCGCGGTGGTAGTCGAAGAACAGCGTTTCGGCACAGCGCTTGCCCTCGTCGTAGCAGGAGCGTTTGCCGATCGGGTTGACGTTGCCCCAATAGCTCTCGGGCTGCGGGTGGACACTCGGGTCACCGTAGACCTCGGAGGTGCTGGCCTGGAAAACGCGCGCCTTCACGCGCTTGGCTAGGCCGAGGCAGTTGATCGCGCCCATCACCGACGTCTTCGTGGTCTTGATCGGGTTGAACTGGTAGTGCGGCGGCGAAGCTGGGCACGCGAGGTTGTAGATTTGGTCCACCTCGAACTTGAACGGGTCAGTCACATCGTGGCGGACGAACTCGAAGTTCGGGTTGCCGAGCAGGTGAGCGATGTTGGCCTTCGAGCCCGTGAAGAGGTTGTCGAGGCAGACGACTTCGTGGCCCTCGCCCAAGAGGCGATCGCAAAGGTGACTACCGAGGAAGCCGGCGCCGCCGGTGATGAGGATTCTCATGGGGAAAGTGGGTACGAGAGTGATAGTAAAGGCGCCCGGCTTGGCGAGCATCCATTCCTTCACTTGCCGTCATCAACTCAAACCCACAACCTCCATCACCCACCTCGGGGTATTCCCTGAATACCGGACAACCTCGGGGGAGGGTCGGCCGCCAACACCATCCAACCATGAAGCACCCCCTGTTTTCGTGCGGTCGTCTGTGGACCGCGCTTTTGATTCTCCCGATGCTGCTGCTCGCCGCATCCTCCGCGTTCGCTGCGGACAAGGCCGGCTCCGATTTGCTGATCAAGGTCAACCTGCCGAAAACCTGGCAGGATAATCGCCTCCCGGGTGACCTGAGCGCCGCCTTTGAAATGGAACATATGAACACCATGAAGGGCTACGATGCCCGCCTCCGGGCCGCCTTTGTGCAACGCCTGGCGGCCGTTTTCCGCCGGGAGGGCTACACGGGGAAGATGGCCTTGATTGATACCGCGCCTGAATCCGCGCGCGGCCAGCCCATTCTCGTGATCGAATTAGACCGCTGGGTCGCTGCGGCCTCCGGGCGCTTCGACTGTTATTTCAAGGCCCGGCTCGTCACGATCCAGGGTGAAACCGACCTGGGCACCCTCGAATATAGCGATGCAATGATTCAGCGACGTTCCAACGCTTTTCGAGATACGGGCATCGAACAGGCAACGGACGTGGCCCTAGCCCAGTTCCATGGCGAACTGGTCTCATCCGGCCGCCTCGCCCTCCTGCCAGCCGGAAGCTAAGCGTTCCGACCAGGCCGATTACCCCTCCGGGCGCCGCATCACGGCGCCCTTTCGTTGGGTCGGGACGCGCCCAGAGCGTCAGCCCCATTTTAACGATGACTCGCTCGCGTTGATGGCTGGGTGGGCGCGGAAATGAAAAATGAGCAGTGAGGGATGAACGGTGAACGATTTCCCGGGCCTTGCTGGTGGGGCGGGTTTGGGTAGGCTAGGGAGATGAAGAGATTTCTGAAGCTCTCCCTGCTCGGCCTGCTCGTGCTCCTGGTGGGCGGCTATTTTGTCCTTTCCTCCACCCTCGGCTCCATCGTGAAGGCCGGCATCAACGGTTTTGGGCCGAAGCTCACCCAGACGAAGGTCGAGCTGGCCGGCGCCACGATCTCGCCGCTGACCGGCACGGGCACGCTCACGGGCCTGGCGGTCGGCAATCCCAGCGGCTGGTCCGAGGGCGACGCCTTCCGGCTGGGGAAGGTGCACGTGGATCTGCAGCCGTTCTCCATTTTTGGCGACCACGTGATCGTGAACGAGATCACGATCGACGGGCCCGAGTTCCTTTATGAGACGAAGATCATCTCCAGCAATATCAAGGACCTGCTGAAAAACATCGAGGAGTTCACCGGCAGCGGCGGCAAGGAGCCGACGACTAAGTCCGGTCAGCCGATCAAGTTTGTGGTGAAGAAATTTCGGATGACCAACGGCGTGGCGCGGCTCGGCGTGGGCGTGGCTGCCCTGCCAGTCCCGATCCCCCCGATCGCGATCGACGACCTCGGCGTGAGCGAGGGCGGCATCACCGCCGACCAGCTGGCCGGCGTGATGATGCAGAACGTCCTCGGCGGGATCATCAACGGCACGGCCTCGGCGCTGACCTCGGTCGGCTCGACCGCCGGCGCGGCCGGTCTCGAGAAGACCAAGGAAGCGGCCAAGAAGGCCGGCGAAGGGATCAAGAAATTGTTCGGCGACGGGAAGCCGTGAAGAAGTGCGGTTAGCGGCAAGCGGCTTGTTCTGGGCGTCGGACTCGGCTGGGGCGCGAGGTGTTGCCCTCCCCCGGGTTCCCAGTTGCTGATCGCATCAGCCGGCTGACCGTTCGCCTGCTTCGTAGCGCTCGATCCACGCCTTGCTCCACGCGCCGTAATCGCCCGCCTCGATGTGGTCCCGGGCCTGCGCGACCAGATCGAGATAGAAATGCAGATTGTGGAGCGACAAGAGGGTGCAGGCCAGGATCTCGTTGGCCGCGACCAGGTGCCGCAGGTAAGCCCGCGAAAAATGCCGGCAGGTGTAATTATCGAGACCCTCCACCAACGGAGCGGGATCGGTGCGGTAGCGCTCGTTGCGGAGGTTGATGAGCCCGTCGGGTGTGAAGGCAGCACCATTGCGGGCGACGCGGGTGGGATGCACGCAGTCGAACATGTCCACGCCGAGCGCGATCATCTTGAGAATCTGCGGCGGTGTGCCGAGGCCCATGGTGTAGCGCGGCTTGTCGGCCGGCAAAAACGGCGTCGTTGCCGCCACTTGCTTGAGCATCTCCGGTTCCGGCTCGCCCACGCTGACCCCGCCGACCGCGTAACCGGGAAAATCCAACGCCGCGAGCGTCTCGGCGGCTTCGCGCCGCAGGTCGTCATAGGTCGAGCCTTGCGCGATGGCAAAGACGTGGCGCCCGCTGGGCAGAAACCCGTTGTCGGTGGCGATCTGTTTGCATTCTTGCGCCCAGCGGTAGCTGCGATCGACCGCGCGGCGACACTCATCGCGGGTGCAAGGCCAGGGCGGACACTCGTCGATCACCATCGCAATGTCCGAACCAAGGTTGGCCTGAATCGTCATCACTTCGCGCGGGCCCAGAAAGAGCTTCTTGCCGTCGATATGGGACTGGAAGGCAATGCCATCGTCGCGAATGTCGCGGAGCTTCGCCAAACTGAAGGCCTGAAACCCGCCGCTGTCCGTCAGGATCGGGCCGTCCCAGCCCATGAATTTATGCAACCCGCCGAGGTCGCGCACGATCTCCGAGCCGGGTCGCAAGTTGAGGTGGTAGGTATTGCCGAGGATCACTTGCGCTCCGGTCTCGCGGATCTGCGCGGGCGTGAGGGCTTTCACGGTGCCCTGCGTGCCGACGGGCATGAAGATCGGCGTCTCGATGACGCCGTGCAAGGTCCGCAAGCGTCCGCGCCGGGCGGCGGTGGCAGTGTCGGTCCGGAGCAGCGTAAAATGGTCTGGCATGAGGTTGGTCACCGGATCGGCGCGCGGGACGCGTGTGCGCCGTCCGCGGGACCCGAAATGACACTCCCACCCTACCCGTGCGCTTGACCCCCCTGTCAAATACCGAGTATGCCCCGGGGTGTGCTGCTCGTTATCGATAACTACGATTCGTTCACTTTCAACCTGGTCCAATACTTCGGCCAGCTCGGGGTGAGCATGCGGGTATTCCGCAATGACAAGATCACCGCGGCCGAGGCCGAGCAGCTCAATCCCGACCGTGTGCTGATTTCACCCGGACCAGCCACACCCAACGAAGCCGGCGTCAGCCTCGACCTGTTTCGGGTTTTTGCCGGCCGGAAGCCGATTTTCGGTGTTTGCCTAGGGCATCAGGCTATGGGGCAGTATTTCGGAGGCAAAGTCATCCGCGCCAGTCGCCTGATGCACGGCAAACGCTCGCCCATCCTCCATCGGGGAACCGATGTTTTCCAAGGCCTGCCCTCACCCTTTCAGGCCGCCCGCTACCACTCGTTGCTGGTCGAACGCGACTCCCTGCCCGATTGCCTCGAAATCACCGCGGAAACCGCCGAAGGCGAAATCATGGGCCTGCGACACAAACAAATGCCGATTTGGGGTGTCCAATTCCACCCGGAGTCCATCGCCACCGAACACGGCATGGCTATTCTAAGTAACTTTCTTACGCTTAATTAGACACTGAAGGCGTCCTTCAAATTTTCCGGCCCCCGATCGCCAGCCTTCCCCTGGGGGGATTTTGCGATATGGGTGGGGACCGACTAATTCCATGCGTTGCCCCAAGTGCACCTCGATTGAGGACAAAGTGATCGATTCGCGCATCGCCCGCGACGGCAACACCATCCGTCGCCGCCGCGAGTGCCTCGAATGCGGCTATCGCTTCACGACCAATGAAGGCCTCGTCCGCGACAACCTGATCGTCGTCAAACGCGACGGCCGCACCGAACCGTTCATGCGCGACAAGCTCGTCGCCGCCGTTCGCGCCGCCTGCCACAAGCGCCCGATCGATGGCGAACAGATCTCCATGCTCGTCGAAGACGTGATCGATGTCCTCGAAGCCGAGTTCGAGAGCCAGGTGCCGACCCGCGCAATCGGAGAGCACGTAATGCAGCGCCTCCGCAAGATGGACCAGGTCGCCTACGTGCGCTTCGCCAGCGTCTACAAGGAGTTCCGCGACGTGACCGAATTCGTCGACGAGATCACCAGCCTTGAATCATTCGCCCCTGACCCTACGGTCAGGCCGAAGAAATGACGCGTTCCGCCAAACTGCGCCGGTTGCATTTTCTCAATGCGCTCTTCGCGCCCCTGACCGGCCACGATCTTTATCTCGCCGAGCAACTCGACGCCGCGATCACCACGAGCCTCGACGAGGCCACCGACGACGAGCACACGTCCAGCGACCCCGCTTTTGTCACCGCGGCGGCGCTGCTTTTCGCCAAACTTTGCCACGCGAACGAGACGCATGGCTTCTTCCATTGGGATGCGGCCGTGGACGCCACCGGCGGCACGCCGCTTTTCGCGCGCGCCGGCCTGATGCAGGGCCTGAAAGGACTCGCGCCTTTTGCCGAAGCCACCGTGCTGGTCACCAACCTCCGCTCGGCCCACTGTCCCGAGACCAAGCGTTGGACAGAGCGTCGTCGTCGCGACTACGACGATACGCTCACGCTTCTGCGCGAACTCACCGTCGCCCGCACTCGCCGGAATGCGAACGTGAACCTGCTGTTTCTTTGACCACCACAAAAAACACGAAACCCCGATGACCGCTCACAGATTTTCGTGTTTTTTGTGTATTTCGTGGTGACCACTGCCTGCAATGAAGACGATCTTCCAGAGAATCATCGACCGCGAGATCCCGGCCAAGATCGCGCACGAGGACGAACGCTGCATCGCCATTCACGACGTCAATCCGCAGGCCCCCGTGCACGTGCTCGTGATCCCGAAATCGCCCATTGCCCGCGTGGGTGCAGCCACCGCCGATGATTCCTCCACGCTGGGGCATTTGCTTCTCACTGCGGCGGCCGTCGCGAAAAAACTCGGCCTGGCCGAGTCTGGCTTTCGCCTCGTGATCAACAATGGCCAGGATGGCGGCGAGACCGTGCCCCACCTGCACGTCCACCTGCTCGGCGGACGACCGCTCGCGTGGCCCCCGGGCTGATCTCGCTTCGTGCTCCGGTGATCGTTGCCCGCGACACCCAAGAAAAAGCCCGCGAATCTTCGCGGGCTTGGTTTGGGCACCGGGCGACACCGCGCCCGGGTTGGCTTCAGCTCAGTTCAGGTATTTGGCCCACCAGGCGTGGAGTTCGCTGTAGAAATACCGGCTGTTCTCGCCCTTGAGCACCCAATGGTTCTCGTCGGGAAACACGACCAACCGGCTCGGCACCTGCAGGCGCTGTTGCACCGCCCAATTCTGCAGCGATTGATTCAGCGGCACCCGGAAATCGTTTTCGCCCACCGTAATCAGAATCGGGGTCTTGAAACCGGTCCCTTTCGCGTGGTTGCCCGCTTGATAAAGCGGGCTTTGCTCCAGCCACACGGGGCTCTCGCCCCACGGCACTCCGCCATTCTGCGTTTCCCGACTCCACATTACGTCACTGGTGGACCATTGCGACGCGAGATCCATCAGGCCCGCGTGAGAGTAGATGCACTTGTAGTGCGTCGTCGTTGCTTGCAGCCAGTTCGCCATGTGGCCGCCGTAGCTGGCGCCGCCCGCGGCGAGCCGGGTGCCATCAACAAAACTGTAACGCTGCACGGCTTCGGCCACCGCCTCGTTCACCTCGTCCGAAGGCGTCTTGAGTGGATCGAGCTTGATACGCCGGGAGAATTCTTCGCCAAAACCGGTCGAGCCGGTATAGTTCGTCAGCAGGATCACGTAGCCCGGACTCGCGAGCAGGTGGTAGTTCCA
>JAUXOH010000191.1 GCA_030682505.1 Candidatus Didemnitutus sp.
TACCCTGCCCTCTCTGCTCGTCTCTCTCGGTTTGCTCGCGCTCGCGCACGAACGCAAACCTTGGTTCGGCATAGCGAATTGGTTGGGACTCGCCGTGATGAGTTTTGCCCTCCTCAGCTTGGTCGGTGCCGCTGCTTCCGAGACGCGGGAACTAACCCGCATGTCGGTTGCAAGCAGTTTGGGTTTCACCGCCCTCGGCTTCGCTTTGCTTTCAGCGCGGATCGACGGCGAGTTTCTCCGGGTGTTTTCCTTCAAACACCCGCTCGGAGACCTCGCACTCAGTCTGCTCGCCATCGGGCTGGTCTTGCCGCTGATTCTTTATTTTCTCGTCGTGCGCTGGCTGCTTCCAGTTGCGCCCCAATTGCACGATACCGGAATCTTGTTGACCGCCATTTGCAGCACCATGGTCTTCGGCCTGCTCGCCCTCGCCCTTCGGCGAATGGACATCCTCAACCAACTCCGGAATGCCGCCGAGGGCTCACGCGATCGGATGCTGGGCCGAATGCAGCAGCAGGCGGCCACTCTGGAACTTCTTGTCAGCGAACGAACCCATGAACTCCGGAAAACAACGGAGCGCCTCGACTTCGCGCTGCGCGCCGGCGGATACGGCGTGTGGGATTGGGATCTCACGACCAAGCGGGTATTCTGGGACAGTCGCCAATGTGCGATCTACGCCTACTCCCCGGAACAGTTCAACGGGACGACCGGCGCGTGGTTGGAGCGGATTCACCCCAACGATCGGGAACCGTTGCATGCCGAACTGACCCAGGCATTGTCCTCGATGGAGGACTTTGACGCCCAGTTCCGTATCGTACTGCCGGATGGAAGCGAACGGCACATCGCTTCGCATGGCGTGATTCGACGCGATTCCGCTCATCGCGCGGTCCGGGTGGTCGGCATGGACCGTGACGTGACGGAGGAATTTGCGCGCGAACGCGAATTGGCCGCCCTCAATGATCGCCTGCAACTCGCGATCAAAGCGACGGGCTACGGGGTTTGGGAAATGGACCCCGTCACCCGGCAGATGATTTGGGACGACCGCATGTTGGAAATTTACGGCCTCGAGCGGAAGAATTTCAACGGCACGATAACTAATTGGCAGGACAGCGTCCTGCCCGAAGACGTTGTGTCCGACGAGAAGCGCTTCGTGGACGCGATTGAAGGCAAGTCTCCGATTTACCAGAGCACGTTCCGCATCAAACGCCCGGACGGCTCCCTGCGTTACATCGAGGCGCTCGGCGTCTTGCAAACCAAGCGCGGCGGTGGATCCGCCCGGATGGTCGGTCTGGATCGCGACATTACGGAAGCAACCGAGCTGCGCGAGGAACTACGCATCACCGAGGAGCGATGGCAGCTTGCACTCAAGGGCACCAACGATGGCATCTGGGATTGGGATCTTGTCAGCGGCCACACCTTCCGCGATCTGCGCTACGCGCAAATGATCGGTTACCAGCCGGACGAACTCCCCCCCGGCAGAGTCTGGCTCGAACTCGGCCATCCCGACGATGTGCCCGGGGTGGAGAGCGCCATTGCCGATCACCTGGAGGGCCGCGGTTCGATCTACCAATGCGAATATCGGCTGCGGCACCGGGATGGACGTTGGATTTGGGTCCTCGACCGCGGCAAAATTGTCGCCCGAGATGCGAGCGGTCGCGCCCAACGAATGGTGGGAACCCAGACCGACATTACGCAGCGCAAGGAATTGGAAGAGCGCCTGCGGCATGGTGAAGAACTGTCCTTGCAGCTCAGCCGGTTGGCGCAAATCGGCGGATGGGAGTGGGACTTGAGCAGCGCCCAACTGAGCTGGTCGCCCGAGATGTTTCGCATTCACGAGGTCGAGCTCGGCTTCGAACCCACCCTCGACAAGTCCTTCGGTTTTTACCCGCCCGAAGCGCGGCGGCGCCTCACCGAGGCGATGGAACACGCGGTCCGCGCCGGTGCCGGTTTCGATCTGGAACTCCCTTTCACAACCAGCCGAGGCCACAATCTCTGGGTGCGCGTGCTCGGTCGCGCCCAACTCAAAGATGGGCGGGCGACCCGCATTTACGGCGCATTCCAAGACATCACGGGTCGTCGCGACGCCGAGGAGATGCGCCGCCAGCTCGAGGGCCAGTTGTTTCAGGCGCAAAAAATGGAAACCCTCGGCACTCTCGCCGGCGGCATTGCCCACGATTTCAACAACCTGCTGACCGGCATCCTCGGTTACCAGGACCTCGCCCTTGACACGTTGCCGGAAGAGGATCCCGCCCGCGCCTACCTCTCGGCATCACGCGAAGCGAGTTTGCGCGCCCGGGAACTCGTCGACCAGATTCTCACTTTCAGCCGCCAGGCCGACAACGAAAAGATGCCGGTCAATCTCGCCCAGATCATTGAGGACGCGCGCCGGTTCCTGCGTGCGACCGTTCCCGCCACCATTCGCATCGAGGTGGATACGACGGCCGAATGCGGGAGCGTGCTCGCCGATGCCACACAGATTCACCAAGTGTTGCTTAATCTCGGCTCCAATGCCGCACACGCCATGGGGGTAACTGGCGGCACGATGCGCATGAAACTGACGCAGGTTGAACTCGATGCGGAACAAGCTTCCGCGTTGAACGAAATCGAGCCCGGCAGCTACGCCCGCCTTGATTTCTCCGACAATGGCCACGGGATGGACGAGGATACCCGCAAGCGAATCTTCGACCCGTTTTTCACGACCAAGGAAGTCGGCCAGGGTACCGGACTTGGCCTGTCCGTCGTGCATGGCATCATTCAGGCTCACCGCGGCACCGTGGTGCTCGAAAGCACCCTCGGTGCGGGTTCCACGTTCTCGCTCTACTTCGCCATTGCAGACGTCACGGCGTCGGAACCGGTCTTCCCGCCGACCTACTGCCCGCGCGGAAACGGAGAACTCATCGCCATCGTTGACGATGAAGACATTGTCCGCAGCTTCGCGCAGATGGCTCTCGAGAAAAATGGCTACCGGGTCGCCTCTTTCGACTCCCCGGCCCAATGTCTTGAGGTATTGCGACGCAACGCCGGCGATTATCGCGTGCTCCTGACCGATCAGACGATGCCGGTGATGAAGGGGATCGAACTCGCCACCGAGATTCGCACCTTTGCACCCAACCTGCCCGTGGTCGTCATGTCCGGCTATTTCTCGCGGATTTCACCTGAAATGCTGGCGGCAATTGGCCACATTTCGCTGCTCTCCAAGCCATTTACCAACGACGAACTCGCCCGCGTGGTTGCCCGCGCCATGAACCCCGAGTCGTCGTCCAACAATTCGCCGCTCGGCGGCGCCGGGAGATAGCGTTTTGCGTTTCCGGCGAAATCCCGGCCCGGCGCAGGGACAAGCAAACCTCGGGATCCCGGCAAGAAAAGACCGCCGTGGGTTGCACTCCACGGCGGCCAGAACGGCGGGGTTGTTCTAATGGATTTCGCCCGTCGTAATTCGAATGCGGTCGCTGCTCAGTTTCGGGGCACTACTGTTGCAACAAGCGCAGCACGTGCTGCGGCGTTTGGTTCGCTTGCGCGAGCATCGCGGTCCCGGACTGGACCAAAATATTGAATTTGGCATACTGCGTCGACTCCTCGGCGACATCGACATCTCGGATTCGAGAGATTGCCGCGCCCAAGTTCTCATATTCGACTTGCAGTGTCCGCTGGGCGAGCTCGAGCCGCGATTGGGAAGCACCCAAACTGGCCCGTTCGGTCGCAATGTCCTGAATCGCCGACGTAATCTTATCGATCGAGTCGGCATCAGTCACACTCAAAGCGTAAACGCCCGAGCCATTCTGATTGATGATCCCGAGCATCGCGCCGTCACGGAGATTCGACTGGGGAATCGTCATGTCCTGACCGACAGCCTGACCAATCGTCACGGTCAGTCCGGAAGCGTTAGCACCGAAAAGAGTAATGCCATTGAAAGCACCCAGCGGCGTACCGACGTCGGCTGCGCCACCAATCTCCGAAGCCGGACCACCGATGGTTGCCCGGAGCTGATCCTGGAGGGCGCGGAATTCCTCTTGATAAAGTGCGGTGTCGGAAGAGTTCTTCGTCACATCCTTGGCTAGGATCGCAAGTTCGCTCATCCGGGAAAGTATGCTCGTCATGCCACTCATGAACCCATCTGCCGTCTGCACGAAGGAGACCGCGTTCTGAACATTCGTCGTGGCGGCCTTGACGCGTCGATTTTGCGCATCGAGTTTTTCGGAGACGGCCAGGCCGGCGGCATCGTCAGAAGGGTTGACGATCTTTGAACCCGACGAAAGGCGGGTCAACGACCGGCCCAGCATCTCCTGACTGTGATTGAGGTTTCTGGCCGCCGCAATGGCCTGGATGTTAGTGTTGATGACGCTCATGGGAGTAGTGGCTAGGGGTTAGGCCGCATTTGCCTTGGGCGCGCTTTTGGCGCCGGCAGGTTGAGCGGGATTGTTTCCACCATCCTTGGCGGTCTGTGCCGGTCCGTTTTCCGTGGACCGGTTGATCTTTTGAAGGGTAGGCAAGCCCGTGGGCAAAGTCGGGGCCGTGCCTGACCCTTGGGCAGACTTGTAGGCCGCGGCGCGGTTCGTGGCGGCAATCGCGAGCTGCACTTCCTTGCGGAAAATGGGAACTTCGCGGGGAGCGATGATCCCGATCTTCACCACATCGCCATCGATACGGTTGATCCGGATCTCAATGCCATCGCCAATGACGATGGCCTCGTTGGTTTTTCTTGAAAGGACGAGCATGATGGGCCCTCAGGCGGAGGCTGCGGTTGCTTCGATGCTGCTCGTATCGACCAGCGGGTGATGGGCACTGTAATGCGAATAATTGGAAATCACGAGCTGTCGACCAAGCTTGGTCCGGCGATTGACAATGATCGGGCCGATCAAGTTGACCTTGGCCTCGAGTGGGCATTGCTGCTCCAAGGTAACAATGTTGAGCACCATGGCCTCCGACGGATCCGCCAACTTGAGCGACTCGGCATCGTCATCAAACAGCTCCGGCGAATAATTGGCAATCAAACCACCTGGCTCGAGCACCACAAAATGCACCGACTCGTTCTTGTCATTGGAGAGCTTCATCCAAAGGAACGGCAAATGGTCCGGAAAGTAGAGAAGATCCGCGTGATTGAAATCCGTGAAGCCAATAATGCCTTGCGGCAACGTGAAGCGATTGGCGACAGGAGATTCAAGTTCGTGGGTGTGGTTGGACGGGAGGACTTTCATGGGGAGGCGGCGGTTGGGAAACTAGCGCAGGTAGTCGAGGAGCGACAAACGCATGATGTTGGCGGAAGATTGGAGCGCGGCTTGGTACGCGACCTGCGTCTGGTTCAGCGAGACAATCGTCGAGGCGAGATCGACATCGGCTTCAGCCGAGACCAAGCGTTCAAGATTCTCTCCGCGAACTTTCTGCTGGGTCTGGTTGACCTCGATCCGCATCTGGATGGCGCCTTGTTCGGCGAGTGAATCCACGAGAAGATCCTCGCTTGCCAAGAGATTGGTTTGCACCGCGGTCATGGCGGGGCCCCCACCCGCGCGGAGCGTATCGCGAAGCGCCACCAGTCGATTGATGAAGTCACCCACTCCCTGGTTGGTCGCGCCGGTCGAGCCCGTGTTGAAGGTCGAAGACTCCGACAGCGCAATGACCGCTTGAGCAGAATTACCCGCGTAAGCGGCGCTCGTGATCTTTCCGTTGACGTCGCGCAAGACGGCAAAGGGCGCGGTATCGACGGCAGTGCCGGCGAAAATAAACTCGTTGCGAAAGCGCGTGTTCCCCAATTGAAGGGCTTGCTCGAGCAACTGGTCAATCTCTGACGCATACGCATCAAGTGCGTCCGGGCTCGTCGCCCCGGTACCGAGCGTGCCAATTTCGGTCGCCCGATCCGACAACTTCTTGATCTGCTGCAAACCGGAAAAAGCGGATTGGCTGATCTCCAGCGCCCGATCGGCGTTGCGGGAATACTGCTCAAGGCTCCGGCGTTCGCTTTCGAGATTGATGAGGCGGCTCATCACGGCGGGATTGTCAGACGGATTCTTGATGCGCTGGCCGCTGGCCACCTGCGACTGCAAATTCGACTGCTTGTCGCTGAGTTGTTGAATTTGCCGAACGATGTTGTCGGAAACAGTGAAGGTGGCGATGCGCATGGGATTAGGCGGTCTTGGCGCAGGGCACGCCGCGGAGGGCGAGCGGCAAGGCGTCGGGGAGAATCACGGAGAAAGAGTGCAGCGGGTTCATTGTCGGTGATCAGCGGACGCCGAGGCGGTTCACGACGCCGTCGAGCAGTTCGTCGACGATGGAAAAAACGCGCGACGAGGCTTGAAACGCGCGTTGAAAGCGAACGAGATCGGCCATCTCTTCGTCGAGCGACACGCCACTGATGGCGTCGCGTTGGCCCTTGATCAGATTGGCGATGTTCGACTGGTCTTCGACGCGGGAATCAACGCTGGCCAGTGCCTGGCCGAGGTTGCTGACCGACCGCGAATAAAACTGACTCAGGGTGCCGTCGATCACGTCGCCACCGGCAATCGTGAACCGGCGATTGGCGACTCCCGCGACCGCGAGTGCAATCGAATTGTCCCCAGCGGCGCCGACGCCGGCGCGGATGTTGGTCGCCGTGACCCCAGCGGCGATATTGATGGTGCCCGCCGTCAGCCCGACAGGATTGAAAAAGTCCTCGCCCACCGTCGCGGACGGGTTGTAAGCGGCATTGACCGAGATGACAAACTGGCGCGCAAGCTGATTGAGATTGTCCCGCAAGGTTTGCACGGCGCCGTCCCGGGCGTTAAGTCCACCTCGGATTGAACCGGAGGCAATCTCGACTGCTGTCGCGGGAGCACCTGCAGTCAGGCCGGTGCCCGTGAAGATCACGGGGCCGGTGACAGTCGCCCGGTCCACCAACACAACATCCGAATTACTGGCGTCGCGCAGGACAACTTGAATCTGCCCAGCGGTCGCATCGCGCACCTCAATGGGCACCTTGGCGGCGAGATCTTCCAACCGCGCCTGCCGCTGGTCGCGCAGGTCAATGGCCGCTCCGGGATTGGCAACTTCGACGCGGCCGATCTGCGCATTGAGATCGGCGATCGTAGTCAGGAGTCGATTGACGTCCGAGACATCGTTACCAATTTCGATGTCGATGTCGCTTTGCACCTGGGAGAGTCGTGCGTCGGTCTGCTGGAATCGATCGGTGAGGATGCCGGCCTTCTGAAAGAGTGCTTGGCGTTCCCCCGCGTCCGTCGGACGCGAGGCGAAACTTTGGAAGGCATTGAAGTAGTCGTCCAGCGCTGCGGCGAGACCGCCCGTGGAGGAATTGGACCCCGACGCCGTTGCCAACGCCGTGCGGTCGATCGTCTGCCCCAGACCGGCTTGGGCGCGGCTGAGCGCGCGTTGCTCGGCTTCGAAGGACGACTTGAGCGCAATCTCGCGCATCACTTGTTTGTCGAGAAGTGAGTCGCGCAGTTGTTGAATCGCGAGCGCCTCGAGCCCGGTGCTTTGCGCACCAAAGGCCGTGACGATTGTCCCGCGATCTCCGTACTGCACCCGCTGGCGCGCGTAGGACGGATTGTTGACGTTTGCGAGATTCTTGCCGGTCGTCTCGATCGCCCGGCTGTGCGCGGAGAGCGCTTTGACCGAGGAGCTAAGAGTGGAATAGAGACCGGACATGGAATCGGGTGCGGTGGGGAGTTGGGTTCGCCGCCGACGTTAGCCGGCAACCTTGAAGGCCGGTTCGGAGCGAGAGGTGACCAGCGCAACGCGGCCATTGGGCGCGTAGGTCTGGGTGAAGCTGTCCGGGCGGAGCGTGCGCAGGAGTTGTTGTTGCGCCTCCAGCGTGCGGGAGAGCAACGAGTGGTTGTGGCGCGACGCGCGACGCACCCGGTGAATCAGCAAGTTGATCTCGGCAATCAACGCCTCCAGTAGCGGGCGAACTTCGACGACGAAATGGGGCAACAACGAGCGCAGGGTGCTGGTCGGCGCTTCCTGGTGCTCCACGGCAAAATCGGACACCAGTTGCTCACGCTTGCGGCGATAGTCATAGAGCGACTGCACTTGCGCATCGATCTCCGTGCTCAGGCGGAGAACCGATTCAGCGTCGCGGCTGAAAAGGAAGCGCTGTTGCTCCTCGAAAAGTACAAGGAGTCCGCCGTAACCGACGATTTCCTGGCGGAG
>JAUXOH010000203.1 GCA_030682505.1 Candidatus Didemnitutus sp.
ACCACGCCTTTCAGCTGCGCCCCGGGAAGGTCGAGCGGCTTGGGCTTCTGCGCCCCGACCGCGAGAAACACCGCGTCAAACTCCGAGCGCAATTGCTCGAGCGACACGTCCCAACCCACGCGCACGCCTAGGCGGAACTCCACTCCGCGCCGCACGAGCAGATCGATCCGACGCTCCACCACTTGCTTTTCCAGTTTGAACGCTGGAATCCCATTCACGAGCAAGCCACCGGGAATCAACTGCGATTCGAAAATCGCGACCCCGTAACCGAGCTTCACCAGTTCATCCGCACAGGCAAGTCCCCCCGGGCCCGAGCCGATGACGGCCACGCGTCGACCGTTGGCCGGGGCCTGCACCAATTCAAAGCCCCCGTGCCGGAAAGCGTATTCGTTGATAAACCGTTCCACCGCACCGATCGCCACCGCATCGCTCCGGGCATTGAGGATGCACGATCCTTCGCAAAGTTTGTCCTGCGGGCAGACGCGGGAGCAAATTTCCGGCATGTTGCTCGTGGTGCGCGACAGGGCGGCGGCCTCCAGAAACAGGCCTTGTGCCGTCAGCGCGAGCCACTCCGGAATGCGGTTCTGCAACGGGCAAGCGGTCACGCAGCCCGGCGTCGGGCACTGAATGCAGCGCGCCGCCTGCGCTCTCACGGTCTGTTCATCGTAGTCCGCGTAGATTTCCTGGAAATCCCCCACGCGCTCATCCGCCCCGCGTTTGGGCGGCGAGGCCCGACAAATCGAGGACCAGGCGTACTTGGCGTGTTGAGGTGTGGATGAGGCGAACGGCATGCGTGGATTCGGAACCCGCGCCGAACACCGCAGGGCTGGACTCCGACTACTCGATCATGCCCGAAGCCGCCCCCGGGCGCCTGTCGGTTATTGGCCAACGCTGCGCACGCGTTGCCGCCCGCGGGAATAGCTTGCCGGAAAATCGTCCTTCCCCTTCGCCATCTGTCGGCGAAGCTGCCGGGAACCCTTTTATGAGCAGCAACGACCGCGATTACATCCTCGGCACCCACGACAGCGAAATCGCCCGCCTCGGTCTCCAGCACCGGGTTTGGCGGCCGCACATGCTCGAAGCATGGCGGCGCGCCGGTCTGGCCTCCGGCGCCCGCGTGCTCGACGTCGGCGCCGGCCCCGGATTCGCCTCGATCGATCTCGCCGAAGTCGTCGGTCCGACCGGTGAGGTGATCGCCGTGGAGCGCTCGGCCCGCTTTGCCGCCTCCGCCCGTGAACGGGCCGCTGGCGCGAACCTCCGCCATATGCACGTGCATGAGATCGACCTGATGAATGACCTCTTGCCCGCCGCGGAGGTCGACTTCGCGTGGTGCCGTTGGGTCGCCTCGTTCGTCACCTCCCCGGCGGTGTTGGCGGAAAAAATCTCGCTCGCGCTTCGGCCCGGCGGTCGGGCGATCTTCCACGAATACCTCGACTATCGCACATGGCGTTATTTGCCCGCTTTGCCGCGGGTGTCGGAGTTTGTGCAACAGGTCATGGCCTCGTGGCGGGCGGCCGGCGGTGAACCGGATATCGCCGACCAGCTTCCGGCGCTTCTCTCCCCCCACGGGGTCGACGTCACTCACGCCCGGCCGTTGCTCTTCACGGTGCGGCCCGCCGACTTCATGTGGGAATGGCCGGCAGCCTTTGTCGACGTGAACCTTGAACGCCTGCAAAGTCTCGGTCGGGTCGATGCGCCCTGGGTCGCCTCCGTGCGGGAGCAACTCCGGCAAGCCACCGCCAATCCCGACACCTTGATGGTCACGCCGCTGGTGCTCGAGTTGATCGCCGAGAAACGGCTCTGATCCACGGGAAACGGGGAGCCCGTCTAGGTCAACATGCGCACCCGGCGGTGCTTTTGGGGGAATTGCAGCGTCACGACGGTGCCGATGCCCTCCTTGCTTTCGATCCCGACGTTGCCGCCATGGTCGCGCAAAATCCGCTGCACAATCATCAGGCCGAGACCGTGCCCTCCAATCTTGGTGGTGTGGTAGGGCGAAAACAGCTTGGTCATGTCCCCCACCTTGATTCCCCCGCCCGTGTCGGCCACGGCCACATAGACCGAATCGTCATCGGTGCGCACGCGCACACTCAAACGTCCACCGGACGACATGGCTTCGAGCGCATTCTTGATCAGGTTGAAAAAGACCTGTTTCAACTGATTGCGGTCGGCCATGATGACCGGCGTGCTCGCCGGCAGCTCGCCATCGATCGTGACGCCGCGATCCTCGATCTCGCGGGATTGGAAACGCAGCACGTCCTCGATCACCTCCACGACGTTGATTTCCTCCAAATCCGGCTCCCGCGGCCGGATCGCCTCGAGGAAGTTGCGGATGATCCCGTCGAGGCGGGTCACCTCGTCCCGACAGATCTTGATCGAGTCGGCGAGCGCGTCGGTCTCCTTTGAACCCTTCAATTTCTTCAGCTTTCGATCGATCAATTGCAGGTGAATCGTCAGCGAATTAAGCGGGTTGCCAAGTTCGTGCGCCACGCTCGCGGCGAGCAGGAGAATCGAGGCGATCTTTTCGTTTTCGATCAACTCCGCGGTGCTCTTCTTCTCGCTCGTGATGTCGGTGAGGATGATCGCAAAACGCGCCGCTCCACCCGGCCCTTCATGAAAGGGCACGCGATACAACCGGACCATGCGCGGCTGCGGGTAGGTCAGCTCCAATTCCCGGGTGAGCAAGGGCGCATCCGTCGGGATGTCGCCGTCGTCAAGCGAAGCCCGCAGCCCCGGGACCAGACGCCACAGCGACGTTCCCGCCACGCCGTCCTTCAATCCGATCAAGCGCATCGCGGCTTCGTTGGCATAGTCGATCTGGCCGGCGCCATCGATGACCAGCACGCCTTCCTGCAACGTATTGAACACCGCCTCGAGCATCGCGCGCTCGCGCGCGAGCCGCTGCACGAGATTTTGCAAATTGGCGTGATCGAGCTGATCAAGCCGGCCGAGAACTTTGTCGAGTGAGCTGTGTTTCTTGCCCGCCATGAGGTGCCGTTGAGCTGGGCTACTCAGCACATCCGCGGCGCACGCGTCAACCACCCGCCATCCCCCGCACTGCGGCTAGGTCTCGAAAAAGGTGAGCTGACCCTCCAGATCCCGCGGCTTGGCGAAGAGTTTGCGGAGGAAACTGTCCCGGTGGGCAACACAGCGCCCCAGCCGCACGACGGTCTCCCGGTGTTCCTCGGTGCCATAGCCCTTGTGCTGGGCAAAACCGTAGCCCGGGTGAAGCTGGTCGAGCTCGTCCATCATGCGGTCGCGCGTCACCTTGGCGATGATCGAGGCCATGGCGACGCAGAGCGACCGCGCATCGCCGCTCACCACGCCTTGATGCGGATACGGAAAATATTTCAGGGGCAGACCATCGACGAGGATCTTGCACGATACCGTGGGCGTGAACGCCGCCTTCTCCGCCTGGCTCGCGAACAGGTCGGGCTCTTCCTGGCGGTCGAACGCCTCGGGGGGATAGATGCCCTCCAGCGCCCGCCGCATCGCGAGCTTCGTGGCGCCGAGAATGTTGACGGTTTCGATTTCGGCCACGTCGGCCACGCCAAAGGTCGCATGGATCTGGCCGAGTCGCACCAGCTCGTCGAACTCGGCCCACAACTCCGCGCGCTCGATGGCGCCCAGTTGTTTCGAATCGTTCACGCGACCGGATTTGCTCACGGCCCAGCGGCCCTCGAGAAACTCGCGCGTCACCAGGACCGCCCCCGCCACCACCGGGCCGGCCAGCGCGCCCCGCCCCGCCTCGTCCACGCCAATCAGGCCGCTGAAGCCATAAATTTGCTTCAGGTCGAATCCGCGGAGTTGGCGCCGTTTGGCGGGCATCGTCGCTGGGCTCAGTCGCGCCGCCACTCCGTTTTTTCCCGTGGCACCGGCAACGGCAACTCGTCGAGCTTGCCCGCCGCCGCGACGACCTCGTAGGCCGTGCGAAAATGCAGTTTGGCGAATTGCCCGAGCGCCGGGGCGCCGAGCTGCGCGATCATTTCCGCCGCCTGCGCCTTCGCGGAACTCCCGGCGCCCTTCTGCAACTTGGTCCCGTATTTCTTGGAGAGGTCATGCATGATCCGCACAAACTCCGCGCGCGCCACGATCGACGCCGCCGCGACCACCGGATCCTCTTCCGCTTTGGTGCGCATCTGCAGGTCAAACTTGGTGACGCCACGGCGCACGAGTTCCTTCTGCACGAGCGGCTCCTTGGTGAATTGATCGAGCAACCCGCGCGGCACCCATTTTTTCTGCAGCGCCTTTTCCAGCGCGATGGCGTGCTGCCACGCCAGGAGTCGGTTGAGGTTCGCCCGCGGCTTGAGCATGAGCTCGTTGTATTTGGCCATGCCGCAGGCGCACGTTTCCACCACCACGCCGGGCGTGGCGCGGATCAACTGGTCGAGCTTGAGAATCTGGCTGTCGACGACGGTCTTCGAATCGCGCACCCCGGCTTTCATCCAAGCCTCCACCGCGGCACGCTCGGCGATGACGGTGGCGGCGACCACGGGGCCAAAGAGATCGCCCTTGCCCGATTCATCCAGACCCGCATGGGCCTCGAACCACTCGGGATGATGCACCTCGTCGTAGCCGAGCTTGGCCAGCCCGGTAACGAGAGTCTCGATCACGTTCTGCACAAAGTCCTGGGTTTCCTTGCCGGCCACGACCACCTTGCCGCTGGTGTAAGCGGTCACGTTGACTTTCGGGCCCTTGAACGCGAACCGCGCATACGGCACCTCGGCTTTCTCCCAATACTTGGCCGCCACGGCCGCATGCAATTTCTCCATCTGCGCGTCATCGAGCTTGATGGTGTAGGTGCTGAGCGCTTTGGGCTTCTCCTCCTCCGCGTCGTCAAACCGTTTGGGCATGCAGCAGAGAGCCACAAAACCGGGGAACAGCACAAAGAGAAAAACACCGCTTCCCTCGGGAATCTTTTTCTGTCTTGTCGTCTTCCTGTGGTCACCTCCCACCCCCAACTGACCGGCCGCCGCCGCGCGTTTCAGACTGCCCTGCACGGCTGGTATCGCGTCCATCACCGCAAATTGCCGTGGCGCGACTCGCCCTCGCTCTACAAGACGGTCGTGTCCGAGCTCATGCTGCAGCAAACGCAGGTGGTCACCGTGCTGCCCTACTTCGAGCGCTGGGTGCGCGAACTACCGGACTTTGCCTCCCTCGCGGCCGCCCCCGAGGCGAAAGTCATGAAATTGTGGGAGGGCCTCGGCTACTATGCGCGGGCCCGCAATCTGCACCGGTTGGCCCGAACCTTCGTGGCGGCCAAAACCCCGCCCCGCACGCCCGTCGAGTGGCGCGAGTTGCCCGGGATCGGTCCCTACAGCGCCGCGGCGATCACCAGCATCGCGTTCGACGAGCCCGCCGCGGTGGTGGACGGCAACGTCGTTCGCATTCTCGCCCGGCTGACCAACAGCACGCGGGTCTTTCGCGACGGTTCCGCCGCAGTCAAACAATTCACCGCGCTCGCCGGGAGCCTCATCACCGGCTCCCACCCCGGCACGCACAACCAGGCCATGATGGAACTCGGCGCGACGCTTTGCGTGCGTCAGAATCCCCGATGCACCGCCTGTCCGGTGAGGAGATTCTGCGCGGGCCGCCGGGAGGGAGAACCGGAGAGGTTGCCGCGGCTCAAGCCCAAGGTCAGCGAGAAGAAGGCGGTGGCCCGGGTATGGTGTCTCGACCGGGGAAAACTCCTCCTGCGCCGCAGCCAAGCCGGG
>JAUXOH010000235.1 GCA_030682505.1 Candidatus Didemnitutus sp.
AAGCGCCCGGCGGCAAATCCGCCAGCCGGTCCGCTCCACCCGCCACTCCGGCCTCCCGGCCCAAACAACGCCATCTCCCATGAAGAATCGAAATCCCTCCGAAATCCAGACACCCGAGGCCCTCCTCAACGATCTCCGCGCGCTCGTCGCCGAAGCCGAAACGATGATGGGAGCCTCGCTGTCTGAAAACAGCGCCGACGCCATGAGCGCACTGCGCACGCGCTACGATGCCGCCCAGGAGCGCGTCGGCGAACTCTATGCGAGCGCCAAACAAAACGTCACCGCCGGCGCGAAATATACGGACGAGACCATTCGCGCCAACCCCTATCAATCAATCGCGATCGCGCTCGGTGCCGGGCTGCTCGCCGGGGTCCTGCTGGGTCGCAGTAGCAAGTAGCCTTGCCCAGATGGAATCTCCGCCCCCTGCCTCGACTGGATTCATGGGCTCATTGCGGGCGCTCGGCGACGGTCTGGTCGCCAGTTTGCAGGACCGCCTCGAACTGCTTTCCCTCGAGCTCCAGGAAGAAAAATTCCGCCTGATCCAGACTTTCATCTGGATCAGCGCGGCCGTCTTCACGGGCATGATGGCGGTCACGTTCGCCAGCCTCACGGTGGTGTATCTTTTTTGGGAGAGCGCGCGGCTCGCCGTGCTCGGCGGGCTGGCGCTTCTTTACACCGGGGCGTTGGGGTTGATCATCGTCGCCCTGCGCCGCTTCCTCGCGCGCCAGCCCAATCCCTTGGCCGCCACGCTGGACGAAATCAGCAAGGATCGCGCATGTATCCGCACCGACAACTGATCCGGCTCGCCATTCGCAAGGCGACGTTGCGGCAGGGCATTGCGGTCCGTCGCTTCCAGTGCGCCGGGGCCGCGGTCCGGGCCGCGCAGCCGCTGGAATGGCTGGACCGCCTGCTGGCTTTTTGGCGTCGGCTTTCACCGCTCGCCCAGTTCGCCGTCGTGCCGCTGGGGTTCCTGCTCAAGCGCTCCGTTGCGCCGCGCCCGCGCCTACTGGGCACGCTCCTGCGCTGGGGGCCCGTTCTGCTCGGAGCGGTGCGCGGGCTCAACGCGGCACGGCCACGTCCCCGCACGTAACGGCTCCCCTGATTCCGCCCGCCGTTGCCCGAGTGAAGACGCTGCTGCTCATCGGATATTTCGCTTCTTGGGGAATCATCCCGCATCTCCTGCTGCTCAAGAAGCGCCCCGCCGCCACGCTCGCGTGGCTCTGGGCCATCCTCTTCATTCCCCTGCTCGGCGCGGCCGCGTATTTTCTGATCGGCACCGATCGCCTGAAACGACTGCGCCTCAAACGCCGCAACCTTTTTTCCGCCCGCCTCTTGCGCCAGCCGGCGCCCGACGGAACCACGGACAAGGCCACCGCCGGGCTCCTCCAGGGATTGCCGGGCCGCGACCGCCAGTTCCTCCAGCTGCTCTCGCGCATCAACCAGCTGCCCGCCAGTTCCGCGGAGAGTCTGCGCATCTTGTGCAACGCGGAGGAATTCTATCCCGCACTCGAGCAGCGCATCCAGGAAGCGGTCCACCATATCCATCTCGAGTTCTACATCTGGCAAGACGATGCGACGGGCGCGCGCTTTCTGCGGCTCCTGACCGCCGCCGCCCGCCGCGGCATCATTGTTCGTTTGCTCCTCGATGGTGTGGGTTCGCCCGAACAGCCGGGTGATTTGCTGGCGGAGTTCACGGCCGCCGGCGGCCATTTTTCCTGGTTTCAGAGCCTGGATCCCATGCGCCTGCGTTTCTTCACCAACCTGCGCAACCACCGCAAACTCCAGATCATCGACGGGACCGTCGCTTTCATCGGCGGCATGAACATCGGGCGCGAACACGAGTCCCCCGGTTCCACACTCGGCCAATGGCGGGATGTGCAGCTGGAGGCCACCGGCTCCGTGGCGAGTGAATTGCAGGAGGTCTTCGCCGACGACTGGTTTTTCGCCACCGGCGAGAAGCTGGCCGACCCGGCCTACTTTCCGGTCGCGGTGATGCCGGCCCGACAACCCGTGCACATTGTGCTGGGCGGACCAGACCGCCCAAACGAACCCATCAGCAAGTCGCTGGTCAGCCTCCTCAACGAAGCAACCGACCGCGTGTGGATCGCCACCGGCTATTTCGTGCCTGACGACATCGTGCTCACGGCGCTGGAGTTGGCGGCCAGTCGCGGGATCGACGTGCGGCTGCTCATCTCCGAAAAATCCGATCACCCGTGGCTCGTGACGGTCGGCCGCTCCTACTATGCCAACCTGCTCGCGGCGGGGGTGCGCATCTTCGAATACTCGGTCGGCATCCACCACGCCAAGATCGCCCTGGCCGACGATCGCTGGGCGATGATCGGCTCGGCCAATCTCGACTACCGGTCGATGCGCCTGAACTTCGAACTCAACTTGCTGCTGCTGTCGCGGGGTTGCAACGGGGAGGTCGCCCGCATCCTCGATCATGACTTCAAACTCTGCCGCGAAATCAACCCGGAGACTTTTGCGCGCCGGCCGTTCCGCCAAAAATTCGCCGAGGCTGCGCTCCGCCCCCTGTCCCCGATGTTGTGAAGGAGACCCCGGCGCGTCACGGACGACGCGCCCCACCCTGCCATCGACTGCAGCCGGCGCGACTACTTCCGGTCCACGCGGACCTTGAAGTGCTCCAGCACGAACAGGACGCCAGCGATCAATGCCAGCACACCGGTGACCCACATGGGGATGGAAAGCCCGAACAGGAGGTTCAGACCGAAGACAATGAGGAACAGAGCGAGGAGGAGGTGGGCCATGGGAGGGATCGTTTTTCAGCCTGGGGTGGATCCGGTTGGCGGGCCGCAGCCCGCCCAACGGTTTTGGTTCCAAGCGTCATGTTTTTTTGCAAAGCGGGGAGGAGCGAGCGCGTCTGCCGCTTCCGGACGCGCTCCGACAACTCGAACAAGCTGCCGGCGATTAACCGGGTGAGCTTACACTCGCCGGCGCCGGGGCGCCATGGGGTGTTGGCCTGCCAGAGGGGCCGGAGAGGGATCGAGTGCATTCCATGCGGGAGACACCCGACGGAACAGGAGAGCGCATGTCGACAGGTTCGCCCCCGCCTCCATTCAGGCGGGCAGGCCAACACCCCATGGCCGCGGCCGCCTGCCTGCCGTATCATCCGCGCATGACAAAAAACATTCTCCTCCCCGTCGGTCTCGTTGCCGGCCTCGCCCTTTCGTCCGTGCTCGCCGGATGCATGGCGTCCGTCTCCGGCCAGACCGGAGGTCATCGGGGACACCGCAGCGGCCACACGCAAGCGGTCGTGGTCTTTCAGGACGACTACGATTATTATCCGGGCTACGAGGTCTACTACAGCCGCAGTCGGCGCGAATACGTCTATCTCGACGGCAACGTGTGGGTCCGGCGGCCCGAACCCCGGGGCATTACGCTCAGCGTCCTGCTGGCGGCACCGTCGGTGCGGGTGGATTTTCGCGACTCGCCGGAGCACCATCATGCC
>JAUXOH010000239.1 GCA_030682505.1 Candidatus Didemnitutus sp.
CTCCCTTATCTTAACTTAATTTATCCGATCCGCTGTCCAACGGACGGGGTCCACCTCACCCTCTTGCTGCTTTGGCTCGCCGCCGCCTATTTTCTGCTCCGCATGCCGAAATTTCCCGGGGCGGGCCTACAGAAGTCGTCAGGTCTTGATTCTTGACTGGTGTTCCTGGTCGGCCACCGCGCGCCCTTTCCCCTTTGCCAGCGTCCGCCCGGCCGCGCATCGTCCGCGGATGGTTCGCTGTGTTGCCGTCATCCTTCTGCTCTGCGGCCTCGCGGGCTGCGCCAAGCCGCCGCTGCCTGACCTCATTGTCCGCGCGGCCAGCAGCGAGGACCTGGCGTCGTTCCGCGCGGAGCTGGGTACACGGTTCCCGGCAGTGGAGCTGGAACCCTTCGACACCGCCTTGAACGAGCTGCGGCTTGACGCGATGCACCGCAACGTGGCGACCGTCGCCGCGCGCGAACTCGACATGCTCGCCGCCGTGAACGGCGGGACCGTCCACGCCGCGCAGATCCTCGGCTGGCAGGCGCGCCGCGCCCGGTTCGTGCGCGAGACCGCCCTCTTCGCCGACATGCTGGCCCACGATCTCAAGGCGCAGCAGGAGTCCGCCACCGGAGTTTCCCAGACCGTCACCAACCGCATCCAGAATTCGCAGGACATCCTCGCCCGGCTCGCCCGTGATCTCGCCGAGACCGACCAGCGCTTGGTCGCTTGGGGTGCCCCGCCCGCCCCTGCCGCTCCATCCGTCAGGCAGATTCCTTAGTCCCGTCCGCGGGCGATCTCAGATTACCTTCCCGGCCGAGGCGCGTGGCCCGCTCGTCAGGCACCCCGCCTCGTTGTGAGGCCCGCGCGCCGACTCTTGTGCCTTGCCGCAAAGTCGGCCAAACAAGAGGAAGTGACCGACTTCCCCACCTCGCCCGATGCTGATGCCACCCCGACGCCGCATCGGCGCCGTCCCCGCTACCAGGGCAAGAATCCCCGACGCTTCGAGGACAAATACAAGGAGCATGACCCTCAGCGTTACGCGGCCGACGTCGCCAAGGTCATCGCCTCCGGCAAGACGCCCGCGGGCAGCCACCGCCCCATACTTGTCGCCGAGATCGTCGAGGTGCTGGCCCTCCAGTCGGGCGAGATCGTCGTGGACTGCACGCTCGGCTTCGGCGGCCACGCGCGCGAGCTGCTGCCGTCGTCGCCTCCGGCGGTCGGCTTATCGGCCTCGACGTCGATCCCATCGAACACCCCAAGACCACCGCCCGCCTGCGCGAGGCCGGCTGGGGCGAAGCAGTGTTCACCCCGGTTCGTTCCAACTTCGCCGGGCTCACCAAGGCGCTGGCCAACCTCGGCCTCAGCGGCGTCGACGCCATCCTTGCCGATCTCGGCGTCTCCTCGATGCAACTCGACGACCCCGCGCGGGGGTTTACCTTCAAGACCGACAGCCCGCTCGACCTGCGGCTGAACCCGTCGCGTCCGCCCTCCGCCGCCGACTGGCTCGCCCGCGTTTCGTCCGCCGACCTCGCCCAAGCGCTCACGGAGAACTCCGACGAACCCCACGCCGCGCTCCTCGCGACCGAACTGACGGAGCGCCGCGCCGCGACGCCCTTCACGCGCACGTTGCAGCTCGCCGCCGCCATTCGCGAAATCCTGTTGTTGCAACAGCACCGCCCCGATCCCGCGGCCGATGACGACTGCGTGCGCCGCGTGTTTCAGGCACTCCGCATCGCGGTGAACGACGAGTTCGGTGTGCTCGATCTCCTGCTCCGCCAGTTGCCCCATTGCTTGAAGTCCGGTGGCCGCGTGGCGATCCTCACTTTTCACTCCGGCGAAGACCGCCGGGTGAAACACGCCTTCCGCGACGGCGTGCGCGACGGGGTCTATGCGCAGACGAATGACGAAGTCGTGCGGGCCGGCCCCGCCGAGCGCCGGGCAAACCCGCGCAGCTCTTCCGCCAAACTTCGCTGGGCCATCCGCGCATGACTCAGCCCGCACTTCCGTTTTTCCGGATTTCCCGTAAACTGCTCCCATGTTGAAGACCGAACTGCTTCACCCCGAGATCCTCGCCGCGCTGGCCAGTTCCGGCGATTTTTCCAAGGGCTGATCGCCGACGAGAGCTTCTGACCCCAACCGGAACCCCCACGCCATGCCTGTCCCCACCAAAGAAGAAGCCAACACGCTGCTCCACAGCCACGTGAAGGATGAATACCAGCGCCTGCATGCCTTGATGGTCGCGACCGGCATGGAAGGCTATGCCCTCCAGCTGGAGGAGGACCCGCGGCTGTGGTTTGTCACCGGCCTGCTGCACGATCTTGATTACGAACTGCACCCCGACGCGCATCCCGGTCCGTCGCTGGCGTGGTTCAAGGAATGGGATTATCCCGAAGCGCTGATCCACGCCGTCGAGGCGCACGCCTACGGCTACCACCACTTCAAGACGCTGCCGCAGACCCGGCTCGCCGCCGCGCTGCTGGCCTGCGACGAGATCAGCGGCATCTTCTACGCCTACCGGAAGATGAACCCCGTGCCCTACAGCCAGATGAAGGCCAGTTCGATCAAGAAGAAGTTCAAGGAGCCCGGCTTCGCCGCCAAGATCGACCGCAGCTCCATCACGCTCGGTTGCGAAAAACTCGGGATCCCGCTCGACGACCACATCGCGAACTTGATCCGCTTCCTCGCGCCCCTCGATTGAGGCAAGGCGGGGTGCGCTTCTGCGCGGGTTCGCGTCCGGAGTCGCGGAAGGTGCGCAAGCGCTTTCGGGAAACTTACGGGCTGACGGTCTTGCCCCCGCGGCGGGTCCGCCTAGTCTTTCCGCCATGAGAACCCCGCTGCCCCGCCGTTCGTTGCTGGCCGCCCTGATGTTGGTCTTCGTCTCCTCCTGGGCCCACGCCCAAGATCCCGACGCCACGCGCGCCGAGATCACTGCCTCGCTGCACGAGTTCCTGACACAGAACAGTGATCCCGCCCAACACCTACGCTTCTGGGCCGCCGATCTCGTCTACACCGGCTCCACCGCCATCGTGCGCACCAAGGCCGAGATCATGAAGAGTGTCACCGCCGCCGCGCAGCACCCTGCCGACCAGCCCGCGGAGCCTTCGCCCATCTACTCGGCCGAGGATGTTCTCGTCCGGCCGCACGGGAGCACCGCCCTGCTGACCTTTCGGCTCGTGGCCAAAAACCCCGACGGCAGCACCACCACCTATCGCAACAGCGGCACCTTCCTCCACCGCGACGGCCAATGGCGGGTCGTGACGTGGCACGCGACCAAGGTCCCCGCCGCGGAGTAGTTCTCCCCTTCGATGCGCACGTCCGGGGTTTGACCGGCCCTTTACATGGGGAGGCTCGCCAAGCCGCGGCCGGGCGGCCATGCTGCCGGACATTCGCCATGAATTTGCGCCCTCCAGCCAGAAAGCGATTCGGCCTGCGCGGATTCACGTTGGTCGAGATCATGATCGTCGTGGTGATCATCGGCCTGCTGGCGGCGCTGGCTATTCCGGCGATCAACCGCATGAAGCGGTCCGCGGTCAGCAAGCGCTACCTCAACGACATGCGGCAAATCCGCGACGGCGTGGAGCGGTATGCGCTCGAGATGGGTTACTATCCCCCCAACGGCAGCGCGTCGCTTCATCCGAGTTTGAACGGCTATTTGCCCGACAGCATCATGCGCTCCGTCCAGACTCCCCTCGGTGGCATCTGGGACTGGGATTACCAACAAAGCGGGGTCACCGCGATGATCTCCGTCTGGCAGTTCACTGCCGATGACCTCCAGTTGCTCGACATCGATCGTTCGATCGACGACGGGAATCTCTCGACCGGCATGTTTCGCAAAGCCAACGGCAAGGCCTCGTATATCATCGAACTCTGACGAACGCGTCGCGCCACGACGTTGGATTCGGTCCTCCCGGCCGCCGCGCACTCCCTCGGAATGACACGGATTACGGGCGAGGTGACACCATTCATCGAACACTTAGCGGACAGCAACCGTCGAACACTTTGGACTAAAGTTGGCGTGCTGGCGGCGGAGTGAAGGCGAGCGCAGCGAGCCGGAACGCAGCCGCCAGCACGGCCGGGATGTGGTAGTCCGAAGCGATGAAAAAAACTTTTTCGGCGGCGAGAGCTCGTCGGCTTTGTGCGGCGCGGCGGCAGCTTGCGGGCAGCGGCCCGCAGGTTTCGTTGCACGGCCAGCACGGTCTGGTTTTGGGTCCAGCGGGCCCAAGGTCAACGGCTGGACCGGGTCAACTGGGCGGATCGACCGAGCGGGACGGCCCAACCGGCTAACCGCACCGCCCGAGGCCTGGAGCGACGCATCGTCGCCCTGCGCCGCTGGCTGCGGCTCCATGATCCGCTCGGCTACATTGGACCAGAGGCGATCCGGTCCCACTTGTTAGCCCAAGAAGGCGGCGCGCCGAGTGCCCGCACCATTGCACGGATCCTGCGCCGCCGGGGGGTGCTGCCGCAAAAGCGCCAGCGTCATCCGCCCCCACCGGCCGGCTGGTATTTACCGCGTGTCGCCGCCGGTCGCGCGGAGTTGGACCAACTGGATGTGGTGGAGGGATTGCAGCTGCGCAGGCAGGGTCCGGTGGAGGTGCTCAATGCCATTTCCCTCTGGGGAAAACTGGCTTTGGCTGAGCCGACAACCACTGGCTGGCACGTGGAAACGATTACCGCGGTGCTCCGCACCCATTGGCAGCAGTGGGGTCGGCCCGGTTATCTGCAGATGGACAACGATACGCGCTTCGCGGGCTCCACCCGCGCAGTGCGCCGCCTGGGCCGACTGGTCCGTTTTTGCCTGGCCGAGGGCGTGGTGCCGGTGTTCGCCCCACCTCGGGAGACAGGTTTCCAAGCGGCCATTGAGAGCTTCAATGGCCTGTGGCAGGCCAAGGTGTGGCAACGCTTCCGGCATCGCCACCTCCGGCAGTTGCGTTCGCGCAATCAGGCCTTCCTCGCCGCGCACCGCGCCCGCCATGCCCGCGAAGCGGTGTCGCGTCTGCTCACGCCGAGTGCCGCCGCCAACCAAATCATCTTCCTCCGCCGCACCGATGCCCGCGGCCGCATCTGGTTGCTCGGCGCCCAGGTCACGATTGCGCCGCACTGGCCGCACCGACTCGTCCGCGCGACGCTCAACATCTCCACCCACTCTCTGCACTGTCACGCCCTCCGCCGCCGCGATCCCAAGCACCAACCGCTGCTCAAAGCCGGTCGGTTCTCATTGATCCTTCCTGCCACTTTTTAGCCTCAGGGGTGTTCGACGGTCGCTGTCATCTGCCCGATTACGGGTCATTGCAGCGGGAGCCCCAGCGACGGAAATCGCCTGAAGACAGGTGGGACGCCGGCCCAAGGATGCACCAAGAGCCGTCGTTCTTCCAACAAAGGTTCGCCAAGGGCGGGGTGAGCTGCCGTCGTCGGTGCCATCGACCTCCATCCTGATCTTCCCGCCTGTGCCGGCTGCGGCCGCTGTTGCCATTGGGTGGTCGAGCTGCGCGCCGGCGA
This sequence comes from Candidatus Didemnitutus sp., assembly GCA_030682505.1. GTDB lineage: Bacteria > Verrucomicrobiota > Verrucomicrobiia > Opitutales > Opitutaceae > Didemnitutus. The sequence continues at coordinate 5,479 of JAUXOH010000239.1, forward strand.
CGTGGTGCCGGAGGAGTTCATCGTCGAACGGGCAGGCGCGCGTTGCCTTGACCAACGCAGCGACGGGGCGTGTGTGGCCCTCGATCCCCAGACGAAGCTTTGCACCATCTACGAACGGCGTCCCCAGACCTGCCGTGACTTTCACCGCGGCGAAAGTCTCTGTCGCATCGTGCTCGGTCGACCCGCCCCGGCAACTGCCTGATCGGCTGGCCCGCGGTGGAAATCTCGGCCGACCGCCGGCCGCTGGGGGTTCCGACGTTCCGCTCGCGATTTCCTCTCGCCCGGCCGGCGGATTGTGCTATCAGTTCCTGACAGTGAAAGGCCTTCTCCACGCCATGGTCCTGTTCAGCTGTCCGCTGGTCGCGACCGCCCAGTCCGTGCTCTATATCACCACGGGGAACGGCAGCTACAGCGATCTCTACAAGGTGAACACCACCACCTTTGATGCGGTGCTGATTGGTCCCGCGAAGGTCGGCACCGCGTCGTTGACCCTCACCGGGTTGGCGGTCCATCCGGGCACCGGGGTGGTCTACGGTATTCTCGGCAGCGAAAACACGCCGGCGCGGGAACTCTATAGCTTCAATCCCGACACCGCGCAGGGCGTCCTGGTGGGGAGCTTTGATCCCAACAAGGCGACGGACATCGCCTTCGCCCCCAACGGCACGCTCTACTCCTGGGGCACCCGGGGCGGCCCGCTTGGCACGATCAATCTCGGCACCGGCGCCATCACGACGATCGGAGCGGGCTCGAATGGCACCGGCGCCAACGGGATCGCCTTCACGTCCGACGGCACGCTCTATCTCGCCGGTCCGCTGACCGGGGGTTCCCTGTTCAAGGTCAATCTCACCACCGGGGACCTGACCGCGGTGGCGGCTTTCACCAACGTTCCCGCCGGCGCCGACAACATCAGCGCAATGACCTTGGGTCCGGACGGCATGCTCTATGCGGTGACGCGAAACAACCGCGCGCTCCTCCTTTCCATCAATCCCGCCACGGCCAATGTCACACTGCTGGCCACGTTAGCCTTCTCGGCTGACGCCCTGACCTTCGTGCCCGTGCCCGAGCCCTCGACGTGGGCGCTGCTGCTGCTCGGGATCGGGATGATCGGCGTGGGTGCGTGGCGTCGAAGCCGGGCCGCGCGCGCTCCCCATCGTTGACGCCGGCATCAAACCTCAGCCCGACCGGTTCGGTTTCTGGTCGTCCTTGTAGGTCATGATCTGAACCTCCGCGCAGTCCGCACAGATGCCGTGGGTGAAATCGACGGCGGAGCGGCGGGAGAAATACTCCTCCACCTGCTGCCAATAACCGCGGTCGTCGCGTACTTTCTTGCACCAGGCGCAAATGGGCAAAAGCCCCGAGAGCGTCTGCATCTCCGCCCGCGCACTGGCCAACTCCTCATAGTGTTGGCGCAGCGTCGCGACGAGGATCGAGACGTAGAGCGCCACGATGAACATGCTCACCTCGAGATCGCCAAAGAGCTGCAATCCCTTCGCCACGCCGGTCCATTCGTAGGCGCCGGACAAGATCGACAGCGTGATGCGGAACACGTGAAACATCGCGTGGAGGAGCAGCACGTTGGCCGGGGAGAAAATGGATTTCCAAAAAAAGGCCGGGCCCTGGCGAAACACCACAAACGCCGCGACGGAGAGCGACGCCCACACCAAGCCGTTGCAGACCATGCGCCAATACGACGGTTCCCCCAGTAAAATGAAAAAGACCAACACCACGCCATGCGCGACGGTCGCTCCGATCAACACCCGCCACAGAATCGAACGCCCAGCGGTCGCCCGCGCGCCATACAAGATTCCGACGTGCGCCACGGTGACCAGCAAGGTGGGAAACAACCGGCCCACCCAAAAGGGCAGGAGGGGCCTCGCGGCGAAGAGGCAATTGGTCACCACCATCACCCATGCTGCCATCATCCAAAAGCGCATCGGCACCGACCGACCCTGCGAGGCCCACGAATGGGTCAACATCCCGGCGAGCACGACGGAGATACCGATATTGGTAAGGTAGGTGACCGATTCTTGGGTCATGGGGTCCAATGATTGGAGCGGATCCAAAGTCGATGGCAAGAGGTCAAACCATCGGCGGGCGCAATTCCCGCGTTCACCCTAGGGCGATGAACTGGGTGTCGAGTGACCCTTGGCTCTACCTGCGACGGCGAAACGGTGGGTCCTTGGGTGATCGCGGCTCGTCCGCAACGGCAATCCCCGCCCGGGCCAGTTCGTGTTGCAAACCGGGCAGCAAGTGGCCGCCCAGATCCTCCCAGCGGAAGGCAAAACTTGTCTGTCGTTCGTGCTCGCTCAGGAAACCGAGGATGTCGGCCAATTCCACGATGTCTTCATCGAGAAAGTGCTCCTCGATCACCGATTGACTGCCCGTGGGCGAGTGCAGCGTCGGCCAGAAGCGGTCCAGGGCGGGATCAGCGACGCGCAAATGCACTTCGCCCTGCAGATTTGCCCGGGCGATGCGCCGGGCAAATTCACTCAAGCGATGATAAGCAAACACCACATTGGCGAGACGGGCCTGCCGGAGCAGCGCCTCGCGTTGACGGAGCAGAAGGAAGAATTTCATGGGCTTGATCTCCTTGGCTCACGAATGACTCGGGGGACCCGCGATCCGGACTCACCGGATCCGCTCAGCGCCACCTTGCTTGGGCTCACCGCTGCACTCGTGTCGCATGGGTTGAAGGTTGGGAAAAAACGCCATCGTTGGACTCTCCTCATCGTTCATCGTCACAAAGCGGCAAAATTGCCGGCTTGGACGCCGATTCACCAAATTTTCCTGTCGTTGCCTGACCTTGCTATCTCGCAGAAGTCGCTCACGCAGAACTGATCGCTGTCCTCGTTGCCTGACTCAAATCACGCTTACAGCCGTGCATCTGACCTAGCATCGAACATCCCTATTAATCCGCACATTCCCCTCTCGCGCAAGGTTCAACTCGGTCACGGCAATTTTTTTCCGCCGTGCGACGCATCTATTTTCCCTCGAGGGAAGGAATACGTGGCAATCGCCCGCCGGCCGTGTAGACTGCAGGGATGAATGCCGCCGAAAATACTTCCCGGAACACCGCACCGCCTCTCGTCGCTCGCAACTGTTGGGTCCAGGGCCGCCGGATCTACCTCGAAATTGATGCCGATCGTTCCATG
>JAUXOH010000243.1 GCA_030682505.1 Candidatus Didemnitutus sp.
GAACTTGGCCTCCAGATCGTCGGTTGGGTGGCAATGTGGCGCCCGCTGGAGATTTTCCTCTATGATTGGTGGCCGATTCGGAATGATCGACAGCTCCTGCAGAGACTCGCCCGGATGCCGGTCCGCCTCAATGTCGGCGCCGGGGCCGTCGCCTAGCTTTCCTGTAACTTTCGCGCGGCAGCCGGGTTTTACGGGTATAACGTTATGAAATCCCTCATGTGTTTTCTCGCGGCGGGCATGTTGCTCGTCTCTCCCGCCGTTCTCGAAGCCAAGATCTCCCGCACGGTGGAGAAAAACTTCTCCGTGCAGCCCGGAGGCAGGCTCAAGGCCACCACCCAAGGCGGAGACATCGTCATCCGCACCGCAGACATCCAGGAAGTGCGCATCAGCGCCCGCCAGACCATCCGCGCATCTTCCGAGGAGGAGGCGGACCGGGTGCTCGCCGACCTGACCCTGACGCTTGAACAGGTGGGAAATGAGGTGAACGTCGAGGCGAAGTATGAAAAACGAAACGTCAAGTCGTGGTTTGGCGTCCGCACGCCGGTCACGGTCGGTTTCACGATCACCGTCCCGCAGAATTTCAATCTCGATCTTCGCACCTCCGGCGGCGACATCTCGGCCGAAAGTCTGCGCGGCAACGTGAAGGCGCATACCAGCGGCGGGGACATGCGATTTCAGCGCATTGACGGAGAGATCGACGGTTCGACGTCCGGCGGCGACATTTTTCTCCAAGAAGGTACGGCCCGGGCCAAGCTCCATACTTCCGGGGGCAATGTTGTGGTGGAGCGCGCGGGCGGCCCGACGGAAGTTTCCACTTCGGGCGGTGACATCACGCTGCATTCGGTCGAGGAACTCATTCGTGCCCATACTTCCGGGGGCGATGTCAATGCGGTGCTTACGGGCATGCTAGCGAAGGATGCGGTGTTGAGCACCTCGGGCGGTGACGTTCGGGTGCGGGTGCCCAAGTCCGCCGCGTTTAATCTGGATGCCAGGACGTCCGGGGGAGACGTCGATGCCAAGGGCCTGACCATCACCATTGAGGGTGGCGGGATCGGTAAACGCAGTCTCGTCGGCTCGGTGAATGGCGGTGGCGCGCGTCTGAAGCTCCGCACCAGCGGGGGTGACATTCGGATCCGCACGGAGTAGATTTGCCGGCTTCGGCCGGTTGTGTGTGCAAGCCGGAAGCCAGCGCGGGGGCGCTGGCTTCCCTGTTTGGCGCGGACGGCCTGGGGCTGGGGCCATGACTCCATGCTGGCTCGGAGGAGGTTCTTCGTTTTGCTGAAGAGCCATGGGGTTGATCGATACACACACGCACCTGGAGTCCTTCGTTCGCCGCGGAGAGCTGCCGGTGGTTCTGCAACGGGCCCGCGAGGCGGGGGTGGAGGGGTTGATCACGATCGGAACCGACCGAGACGACTGGGGGCTATATCGCGACTTGGCGGCGGGCAGCGGGGGCTTTGTGCACTACACGGCGGGGCTGCATCCGTGCAGCGTCGATGAAGGGTGGGAGGCACAGCTGGACCAGTTGCCGGGGTTTTGGGCTGACCAAGCCAAGCTGAAACCGGTGGGGCTGGGTGAAATCGGCTTGGATCGTTTTCATCTGCCCAAGGACGATCCCGTGGCCGCCGAGCGGGTCTTGGGCTGGCAACGCGCCGCCTTCGCGGCGGGGTTGGGCTTGGCGAAACAGCAGAATTGCCCGGTGGTCGTGCACTCTCGCGGAGCGTTTTTCGAGTGCGTGGAGATGGTGGACGCCAGCGGCGTGGACTGGGAACGGGTGGTTTTTCACTGCTTTACCGAGGGTGCGGCCGAAATGGCGGAACTGCAGCGGCGGGGCGGCTGGGGGTCGTTTACCGGGATCATCACGTACAAGACTGCCACCGCGGTCCGAGAGGCGGCGTTGGCGCAAGGCTTGGACCGGTTGATGCTCGAAACCGATGCGCCTTACCTGACTCCGATGCCGCACCGCGGGAAGCCCAACGAGCCCGCCTACGTGCACCACACGGCGGAGTTCTGTGCGGACCTCTTTGGGGTGAGTCTCGGGGAGTTGACCGACCGGACGACCGCGAACGCCCGGCGATTTTGGAAGTTCCCGGCCTGAAATTCAGGTCCGAAGCAGGCCAGTCGCAGGGACCGACCGAAAGGGGGAGGACCAACCCGCGCCGCCGTCAGGCTTCGTCGAATTTCTTCGCGAAGAGGGCTTCGAGTTCGGTCAGCATGCCTTCGGCGTCGTCGCCGGTGGCGATAAACTTGATCTTGGAGCCGCGGGCCGCGGCCAGCATCATGAGCCCCATGATGCTCTTGCCGTTCACTTGTTCATCATCCTTTTCCACGAAGACTTCGGCCTTAAATTTGTTGGTCACGCGCACGATCATGGCCGCCGGGCGGGCATGGATGCCCATCTTGTTTTGCACAAGAAGTTCCCGGATGTGGGTGGCGGCTGTATTCGTATCACTCTTTTCCATTGCGACTAGAGATCGGCTCAAAATAAAGGTTATTGCTAAAAGACGTTAGGTCTCTGGCTTGCAACCACATTCCCCCCATGCCCGCTTTCGCCTTGATCGTGCCGTGTCGATTGGAGTCCACTCGATTCCCGCGCAAGCTGTTGCATCCGATTAAAGAGAAGCCACTTGTGCTTTGGGTGGCCGAGCGAATTTCGGTGGAGGCACCGGATTTGCCGCTCTGGTTTGCGGTAGACCATCCTTTGTTGGCCGAATGCCTCGAGCGCGCCGGATTTCGGGCGATTTTGACGGATGCCGGCCATCCGTGCGGCACCGATCGGATCGCGGAGGCCAACCGGACGGTGCGGGCCAGTTTCGTGATCAATGTCCAAGCCGATGAGCCGCTCGTGACCGGTGGTCAAATCAAGGCGTTGGCGAAGCTGATCCAGGGCGATGCGCCCATGGCGACGCTTTGCACACCCTTCCGGACCGCCGCCGACTTCCTCAATCCCAACCAAGTCAAGGTGGTCCGAAGCGAGACGGGCCGCGCGTTGTATTTTTCCCGGTCCCCAGTCCCCTTTGCCCGTGATCGCGCTGGTCAAGTCGATGATGCGTGGGTGGCGGCCAACCCCTGTTTCAAGCACCTTGGCCTTTACGCCTACCGCGGGGACTTTCTGGAACGCTTCGTGCGGATGCCGCCGAGCCGGCTCGAACAGATCGAGAAACTCGAACAGCTTCGCGTGCTTGAAAACGGTTTCCCGATCGCCCTCGACGTCACCGATGATCCGAGCATCGGCGTGGACACCCCGGAGGATGCTGCGAAATTCGAGCAGTGGTTGGGGTAGGCAAATGGGCGTAGAACCGTCGCCAGTTTCCCGGAAAAAATGGATCAGGCGCTACTCTGTGGAGCCGTTGCTGTGGCAGCGTACCTTGGCCATCAGCGCGGAACGTTTCGCCGGAGAGAGGTGCTCCGGCCATAGGGAGTCGGATGACCCTCATTCCGGCTATCAACCCACGAGCTTATCCGAGAGAGAGTCTCTTAAAGAGCGCGGCCTTATCCCCAATCACCGGATAGTTGACGAAATGGTTCTTGATGCGGTCAACGATCACGTGTCGTTCCGCCTGATTGCGTTTGGTGCCCTTGGCCCATTTGCGACCGGGATGCATGGTGTCCCAAGGCGAGCGTTTGTTGCTGCGGGTCCTCGGACTGTCGCCGTGTTTGCCCAGCCCATGGCAAACACCGACCCCTTTGTTCCATATAGGCCTAAAGAGCCCAATCATGAATTCCTCCACCGCAGCCTGCATGCCGCTCTGTATCGTAGCCGCGCGGTAGTTGAAATCTGCGGGATCGAGATCGGTCTTGGCGATGTTGCGGGCGTGTTCCCGAAGGCGTTGAAATAGTTTCTTGCCCTGCGCCTCAATGGATTCGGCAAAGGCGTCAACTGGATCGACTTTGCCGACATATATGGGGGTCTCGGTGCCGGAAAGCGGCGCGTAGGCGGGCTCTTTTTCCCCTCGGTAATAGATGGCGTAGACACCGGAACCCCAAAACGGATGCGCGGCTAGGTCGACAAGGGGGAGCTGCTCGGTTGTGACGAAACTGAAGGCGAAGAATTTCGCGATGCCGTCAGTCCGTCCCAATGTGATGCCGAGGGATCCGTAACGCTGCGGGGACATTAGCCGAAGAACCCGTTCAAGCTCAGCAAGCGATTCACCGCCCCGACGGAGCAAAGCTTCACTATCGAGTGTATTGATCGTTGCGCGCAACAATTCCTCATCCAACGCGGCGAGTTCGTGTCTGAATGTTACGGCGGTCTCAGAGGCGCGCTTCAGGGCGGTGAGTGCGATTGGCGGTTTGGGCATGATGCTGTGGGCTGGATCAAGCGGGTCGACCGCTGTGCGCGATGTAACGTGATGATGTTACGATTTTGGCGGCCACCGAGGTGGCAACTGCTTGGGCCAGCACGACCGGCACGGCGTTGCCAAGCTGACGCATGCTTTCGGTCCACGAGCCGGGAAAAACGTAGTCGTCCGGGAAAGTCTGAATGCGAGCGGATTCACGGATTGTGAAATAACGGACGCTTTCGTCAGCGTGCCGAAGCATGTTCTCGCCACCCGGCACTCCGTGGTCGCCGGCTTTGAGGGCCTTCGCGGGTTCGTCGAGGGGGCTACCCGTGTGTCCTAGGTAACTTCGCGCGCCGGATTGAAAGCGATGGTTTGGCAGGGCGTTAGATAGGCTGGGCGGAGGCAGTCCTCGCAGCGCGTCGCGAACGGTGCGCCAGCGACGGGTAACTGAAGTCAGCTCGCCAGTGCGGAGACTCTCGATCTTGCGTTGAAGCTTTGCCGGAGCGGAGATAGTCAGACCAGAGTTCCGGTGTTCGTCCCAGTAGTCACGGGAGACGTATTTGGCGCGGATCAAGTCATCTTGCGTGTGTGTGGGAGAGGGGAATGACCAGCCTGCATTGAGGTCTCGGCGAAACCCCACGAAGAACACGCGATGACGGCGTTGCGGCACGCCGTAGTCCGCTGCGTCGGCGAGGTTGATCGTCACTTGATAAACCAATTCCTCGGGCCGGTCTTTCGAGGTGTGATGTCGTTGCAGACGGTGAAGATTCGTCTGCCAGTCTACGTTTCCAGAAACGGGAAACGCAGGGTAGGTCAGTTGCAGCCGGATGAATTCAACGTAGTCGGCGAAAGCGGCGCGAAGTAGGCCGCGGACGTTTTCGAAGATAAAAGCGCGCGGGCGAAGCTCGCGAACGGCGCGGACGGCTTGGGGAAACATGTCGCGGTAATCGCCATGGCCGCGCGCCTTGCCGCCCATGGAGAAGGGCTGGCATGGCGGACCCCCGGCGACGAGATCCACCGGACCGTGGCGGGTGAAATCAACATTGCGGACATCGCCCTCGATCAAGTTCCAAGCGGGGCGGTTTAGGCGAAGGGTCGCGCAGGCGTTCGCATCGCGCTCAAACAGTGCCACTGTCTCGAATCCAGCCCGCTCCAGTCCCATGGCGAGCCCGCCGGCGCCGGAAAAAAGTTCGATCGATTTCACGTCGGAAGCCTAGTTTTGGCGTCCGTGCTGTCGAGTATGCTCTTTACCTCTGGTGCTTCGACTTCGAAGTGCCGCCTTAGATTTTCCCGGCCTTGCGCTGTTCCACCAGCCGATAAAAATCGGCGAAGAGCGGATCGGCGTCGTTCGGGCCGGGGGCGGCCTCGGGGTGATATTGGACCGAAAACACGGGCAGCTCCTTGTGGCGGAGGCCCTCGACGGTGTTGTCGTTGAGATTGATCTCGGTGACGACCGCGTTGCGCGCCTCGAGCGACTTCGGGTCGGTGGCGAAGCCGTGGTTTTGCGCGGTGATCGAGACCTTGCCGGTTTCGAGGTTTTTCACGGGCTGGTTGCCGCCCCGGTGGCCGAACTTGAGTTTGTAGGTGGTGCCGCCGATCGCGTGCGTGAGCATTTGATGGCCGAGGCAGATGCCGAAGATCGGGTAGTCCGGCAACAGGCCGCTGACGGTCTGGTGAATGTAGGGCAGGGCGGCGGGATCGCCGGGGCCGTTGGAGAGGAACACCGCATCAACGCCGTGCGCGCGCACTTCCTCATGCGTGGCGGTGGCGGGGAAAACCTGCACCTCGAAGCCGTGGCGGACGAGTTTGCGGAAGATCGTGTATTTGGCGCCGAAATCGAAGGCGGCGACCTTGAATTTTTTCTTCGGCGTGATGGTCAGGCCCTGCGTGGTGCCGACCGGAAGATATTGCGCATTGTGCCGCGAGGCGTCGTCGGCTCCCCAGAGATACGGCGCTTGGCAGGTCGTCTCCTTGACGTAGTCGCTGCCGGCCATGTCCTGCCAGGCGCGGGCGCGGGCCACCGCGTCCTCGTCGCTCAGCGGCAGGGTGGAGAGACAGCACTTCATCGCCCCGTCGACGCGGAGCTTCTTGGTGAGCGCGCGAGTGTCGACTTCGCTGATGCCCGGGATGCCGTATTTTTTCAGATAGGCATCGAGCGACATCTGGCTGCGCCAATTGCTCACGACGGGAGAGACTTCCCTGACCACGAAACCACTGGCCCGCGGCGCGGCGTGTTCCTCGTCCTCGGCGTTGATCCCGTAGTTGCCGATCTGCACGGCCGTCATGGTGACGATCTGCCCGAAGTAGGATGGATCGGTCAGAATCTCCTGATAGCCGGTCATCGACGTGTTGAACACGCACTCGCCGGCGATGGTCGCATCGGCGCCGAAGGCGGCGCCGCGAAACACACTGCCATCTTCCAAGGCTAGAATCGCGGGTTTGGGGGCAGACATTAAAGAGGCACGAAAAGGACTTGGCCCGCGACTGCCAAGCGAGATTCCGAAAAAATTGCCGCTGCGCGGTCCCTCGTGGATCCGAACGGCTCCGTTCCACCCGCGAACCGCCGTTTGACACCCTCCGCAAACCGATTAGCCGTTCTACCCAGAAATGTCCCATAAAGAAGAACGCGCCACCTGGTTTGAGGGCCAGGGCCTTTGGCAACACATCCCCGAAGCCGACTGGCGCGACTGGACTTGGCAACTCAAGAACCGGATCACCACCGTTGCGCAGATCGAGCGCCTCATGACCCTCACGCCGGACGAGAAGGCGGGCTGCCTTTTTGCGAGTCATAAACTCGCGCTGGCGATCACGCCTCATTTTTTCAACCTGATCGATCGCAACGACCCGAACTGCCCGATTCGGCGCCAAGTCATTCCGCGGAGCGACGAGAGCATTGTGTCCGAAGAGGAGAGGCTCGATTCCCTGGGCGAGGACGAGCATTCGCCCGTGCCCGGGCTGGTGCATCGCTACCCGGACCGCGTGCTCTTTCTCGTCACCGACCGTTGCGCGTCCTACTGCCGCTACTGCACGCGCAGCCGGTTGGTTTCGAACGCGCAGGACTATAATTTCCACCCGGAATACGAGCAGGCCCTCCGCTACATTGAAGCGCATCCCGAGGTGCGTGACGTGCTGCTCTCCGGGGGTGATCCGCTGCTGCTTTCGGACAAGAAAATCGATCACCTTCTCGGCCGTTTGCGGGCAATCAAGCACGTGGAGTTCATTCGCATCGGCACGCGCATCCCTGTCTTCCTGCCGCAGCGCATCACTCCGGAACTGTGCGAAGTGTTCAAGAAACACGGCCCGATCTGGATGAGCCTGCACATCAACCATCCGCGCGAGATCACGGCGGAGCTGCGGGAAGCCTGCGAGCGGTTGTCCTTTGCCGGCGTGCCCCTGGGCAATCAAAGCGTGTTGCTGCGCGGGGTGAACGATGAGGTCGAAGTGATGAAGACCCTCGTCCACCGCCTGCTGCAGATGCGCGTTCGGCCCTATTATCTTTACCAGATGGATCTCATTACGGGCGGCGCCCACTTCAAGGCGGACGTCCGCAAGGGGCTCGAGATCATTGAGGCGTTGCGCGGCCACACGACCGGATACGCCGTGCCGCAATACGTCATTGATGCTCCGGGTGGTGGCGGCAAGGTGCCTGTGAATCCCGATTACGTCGAAGAAATCACGGACGACGAAGTCGTGTTTCGCAACTTCGAGGGGCGCCGTTTCCGTTACCCGCTCAAGAGCACACCGGTGAAGGAAAAGACCGGCCAAGTGCTGCCGGCGGAAATACACCCGTAGGCTCGACCGGTTTTTCGTCGGGCAATCCCATCTCCGGAGCGGAAAGTTTTCGTTTTGTTCAATTATGACAAAACAGCGCCGGCGGCGCCATTGAGGTCCCCTGATTTGTTGGACGGGCAAGTAATTGATTGCCAACTTGTAACAGATCGGATTTTGCCGAGACTGGATGGCCGGAGAAATCTCAGAAAAAATTCAACGTTTCTGAAAGTACTGCGTCTATCTCAGTGAAATCAGTGCGTCGTTTGTAACGAAACATTGTTTGTAGTTCTTACGGTTTGCTTGGTGTTAGGTCATGCA
>JAUXOH010000245.1 GCA_030682505.1 Candidatus Didemnitutus sp.
TCCCCCAAGGTCGGTTCCCCGGTGACATAGAAGACGCCGGTTGCGTCTTTCAGCACGTAAAGATAGCGGGCGTCGAGCGGGCGGGCGTCAGCCATGGGATAAAAAGGGATATGCTAGATGAGCATATACAGCGCAAATCGAATATGCCCAATGGGCATCTTTAAGGCCGGGAACCGCTTTAACATGGCGGGCAGTGAAGCGCCCTACCAAACCCAAGAAACGCAACCTGATAGGACGAAAGGTTCAGCAGCTTCGCATGGCCGCAGTGCCCAGGATCACCCAGGAGGATCTGGCCGGCCGACTGGCTCGCCACGGGCTGCATCTAAGCCAACCGCAGATTGCCAAGGTGGAAAACGGTGTGCGCCTGATTCCCGATCTGGAAGTGCCGGCGTTTGCAAAGGCCCTGAAAGTGTCTGTTGAAGTGCTGTTCGAGTCCTGACGAGGTCGTCGAGGTCAAAAAAAACGCCCCGGGTTTCCCCGGAGCGCTGGCCCGTGTTGGCGGATAAAGGGCAAACGTGCCGGAGAATGCAACCGCGGAAATATTGAACTTTCGGGCTGCCGGATCGTCTCAGACGGAAACACGCGGGCCATTCGTTGAGGGTGCTTCGTCGGCGGAAAATAACCCAAGCTGGGCCACGGTTTGAATTGGTTCCGCGGGCGGCTTGACGATTCGCGGCATCGGCCGCTGCTGCTCTGGGGCCATTTTTTCGGGCACCGTCAGGTCGAAAGACAATTCAATGGCGGCCCCATGGAGAACAACCGCAGGCTCGCCTGATGGGCGCGGTGGCAGTTTCACATAGGCTCGGGCTCCGAAAAGAGGCATGGGCAAATCTCCGGAATAGTCGCCTTGGACAAAGCGCTTCAAACTGGCGTGCAATTTGCGGATGTTGGCGAGCGCCTTTTCGCATTGCTGCTTGGTCCACGCAAAGCGATCGGGTGCGGGCTGGAACTGCGGATCGGCATCAACCAGACAGAGCAGGCGGTGCGCCGCCTGCCAGAGCGGTGCCCGTTCGTGGTCGGGGGCGAAAAACGCATCGTTGATCGCCTTGTCCACATAGAGGGAAACGTGGATGAAATTGCCCCTCCGGTCGCGTTCCGGTTTCACCGCGCGGTGCAGATTCACCAAGAGGGCTTTCCTCTCCCGGTCTTGGTTTTCCGCCAGTGTTTCCAGATACTCCGGCCTGATGGCCAAAGGACCGGACTGGCCCATGCCAATGCCCGACAGCGACCAAAACCCGCTTGGACTCACCGGAAAGTATCCCCTTTCTACGGCGACCAACGAGACACCAAAGCGTGAACGATTGATTCCAACCGGGCGACCCCGCACGGAGACGATCTGCCCGGGACCCTCGGCGTTGTCTTCGGAATCGGCTGGCTTTCCCATGCGGCTCAGGACGGCACTGCCCCACTTCGCTCCGCTCCGGGCAACGCCTTGGTCAAACGCGCTCTCGCCCGCTGCACCGCGTCATGGAGCTTCTTCTCGAGTTCCTTCCTCGGCAGCACGTCGGCCAGATAGGACGCGACGCGGACCGGGCCTTCGTTGAGGCCAAGCAGCCGCACGGTCTCCTCGTTCCGGTCGGCGCACAGAATCAAGCCCACCGGGTTCTGCTCACCTTCCACCTGTTCATTTTCCCGCAGCCACGCCAGGTAGAGTTCCATCTGGCCCTTGTCCGCCGGTTTGAAGGCGCCGAGTTTCAATTCGACCGCGAACAGCCGGTGGAGCCGGCGATGATAGAAGAGCAAATCGAGGTAATGATCGACCCCATCGACGGTCATCCGCTTTTGCCGCGCAACGAAGGTGAAGCCTTCGCCCAGTTCGAGCAGGAACGCCTCGATGTCATGGAGGATGGCAGCCTCCAGGTCCTTTTCGGCGTAGCTGTCCTTCAACTGAAGAAAATCTAGCACATACGGATCACGAAAAACCAAGTCCGGCGAAAGCCGGTTCTCCTCCCGCAGCGCGACGAGTTCCGCCCTCGCGAGCGTCTCGGGTTTCTTCGACAAGGCAGAGCGCAGGAAAAGCTGCGAGTTGATCCTCTCCTGCAAGGTGCGGACGCTCCAGCGTTCGAGCCGGGCTATTCCCGCGTAGAATTCACGGGCCAGCGGATCATCCACCCGCAACAGCAGCGTGAAGTGCGACCAGCCCAACTGGGCTGACAGTGTCTGCACAATCCTGCCATCCGGGAACAGCTCGGCGAAACGCACCATGCCCGCCAGATTACTGCGGCTGAACCCCGTCCCGAACTCCCGGGTCAATTTTCCAGACAGTGTCTGGATAATCTCGCGACCGTAGTCGGCGCGTTTCTGGTTGAGCGCCTCCCGGCGGATGCGCTCCCCGACTTGCCAGTAAGCCATAGTCAGCCCGGCGTTGACCGCGTGGGCGACCTTCTGGCGGGCCGCGAGGATGAGTTCGCGGACGTCGGCGTGAAGTGCGGGCACAGGTTTCATGGAGCCGGACAGCCTCCCGGCCCCAAGTGCCGCAAACGGGCATCCATCGTGGGGAGGTTGGCCACCGCGCGACCGGGGCTTTCGTGGACGGGAAGACCGATGTGCCGGGCCTGATCGATCATGTCGGCGGTGCCCTCGGCCCCGGGGAAGGCGATGACCGCTTCGGCGGCTTCTGCCAGCCGGGCGTTCGCCCGGCACGGAGCGGCATCCCCGTCCTTCTTCCAGTTGGGGCGTATCGCCTCGACCGGAATATTACGCCGCGTGGCCCACGCCGCGGCCTGGGCATCCACGCCGCGCGCCCCGCCGGTCAGAATCGTGGTGGCGCCGAGAATGCTGATGGCATTATCCAAAAAGACGTAGTCGGAGGCAGTCATGACGTAATTGCGTCCGCCAGTGACGACGACTCTCACGGCAGGTCAGCCCACCCCGTGCGGACGGAGCGCCCGGTCGAAAGACCGGTTGCCCCGTCCGCCGTTGTTTTCTGTTCCCTCATGCGTGCGTTGCGGGGTCACATCGCCATTTTCGGAGGCGCACCCGCCGCGGGCTGGCTCGGCATCGGGACGACCCGGCCAGCCTCCGTGCCAGGCGGCGTGGTGCTGGGAGCCGGGGAGGCAAACTCCCGGCGCGCCTGCCGGTCCTTCTCGCGGAGTGCCGCGCTGACAAACGCCTTGTCGCGGTAGAAGGGCTCAACCCCTTGGAGGTCGGCGTCGATGCGGGCCTTGGCTTCCGGCGCCTGGGCGTTGTAGAAGGCCCGCGCCTGCGGGAGTTGCTTGTTGACGAGCCTCATTTCGTTTTCATGACGCTGCATGTCCTTGTAGAACATGGCGTCGATGGCGCGCTCGGGATGCTCCTTCACGAGACGGGTGTAATACGTCACGTCATCGGGATTCGCGGCCTTGTAATCGTCGATGCGCTTTTTCACCTCCGGATTGTTGCGGAACTGCAACGGCGGAAGTTTTTCAGCTTTGGTGGATTTGTCGGGTTTGGTTTCGATAGCCATATGCGTATGGGATTAGGCAGCCTCTTTCTGGTGTGCGGGCTGCGTCGGCACCGGGCGGGAGTCCCGCCCAAATTGTTGACCGAGGACGGGATTGAACGGCGGCTCCGGCGGTCCTTGGATCAGCCGGAGCGCGAGGTCGAATTGCGCGCAGATGTCTTCGCATTCGTGCCGGGCCAGCGCGAACGCCATGAGCGTCTTCGCTTCAAGCTTCGGGCTCGCGCCGGGAAAGCGACCGTTTAGTTTGTCAGCCGCCGCGTAGAATTCCGCAGCGACCGGTCCGGGGAGTTGGAGGGTCAATGTTATCATGGTCCTATGGTTTTGGTTGTTGGGGGATGGGTGAAAAATTGGCGGCCCGAGCACCCGGAGGGTCGGGACGGCCCGGAGCGGAGTCCTGCCCGGGCGCCGGAGGCTCGGCGGAGGCAGCCGGGCGGCGGAGCGAGGGGCCGGGCCCGACCTTCCGGGTCGATGCCGCCCCTTCCGCCGCGACAACGGGGAGCGGGACGAGGTTTGGGGAGTCCCGCTCGGCGTTGTTAATCGGTGCGACGGCCAGGACGACGCGCAGTCCAATGACAACCTGGTCCAGTTCGCGGGCTTGGGCCGCTCCCTTCGCGGTCACATCGAGCGATTCGAGGACGATCCCCGGCTGATCCATCCACGATTTCAGGAAACGGAGATAGTCCGGCCAATCATGCAGACGCGGTGCGGAACGGGAAAGCAGCACGGATCGGCTGGCGCCATCCGGCTGCTGCCATTCGACACGCCAGCCCGTTCCCACCTGTTCCGTGAACTTTCTCGCCGACCAGGCAACCGGCGGCAGCGCTCTGGACTGCTGACGCAGATTCGTGAGCGTGGCGTCGTCGTTTGCCGCGAGGGCGTCGCGCTCGCCGCGCAAGGCGACGAGTTCGGTGTCAACGCCGGTCGGCACGGGCCGCAGACGCGGTAGCGCCAAACCAACCCCGGCGACAATCGCGCTCAGGCCGAGCAGAATCCATGCACCCCGCGTGATGAGAAAAGGGCGATTCACGGTGTGAAGACTCCGTTGACGGTGAAGGCTCCGGTGTCCCGGGGAGCCGCGGCCGGCAATACGGTCCAGCGTCTGCCACCGAGACGGTTGCGCCATTGCTCCCACGCAGCGGTGGCACCGGGCGCGACATGGCCACTCAGCGTAAAGCGGCCCTGGGCGACGCGGACTTGGTCGAGTGCGAGCTGCGGCGGCAGCGCGCCGCACACCGCATCCAGCAGTTCGCCGACCGGCGGACTCGAGCCGGGGCCAGCCAGCTTGGCCCGGAGGGAGACGATTTCGGCGGCGTTGACACGGTAGTGATCGATCTCGGCCCGCAGGGCAGATTTCTCGTGTGCGACGGCGTGCTGTCCGTCGTTCCATGTCATGAACTCATAGGCATAGGCGGCACCGCTCCATCCACCAGCGAGCAGCAGGCAGATGCTGGCGGCGATGACCGCCCGTTGTGGGGTGACGGCGGACGCGGCGGGCAGCAATTGCGCCGGATGCGATCGCGGGAGAACGACCGACGATGACAGTGCCTCGTGCAGAGGGAGGCTCAGCGGGTCGTCCGGATCAGCGGCCTCATTCGGGAACACCAACAACGCCGGATCGTCCGGAAGCCGGGCCGTTTCCTCCTCAAGCCACGACTGGGCTTCATCGACGGCGGCTTCTCCGTGCCACCGGTGCACCATGCGACGCCCGTCCGCCGGATGATGGTAGGCGAGTGCGCAATTGTGGTTGTCCGCGAAGGCAAGAACGAGGGTCGCGCCCGTCTTGGACAACTCCTTGGGGAGTGACTGAAGGAAGGTCGCGAGCGGCCAAGCGGAAACCACGATCACTCTTCTTTGCGCCAGCCGAGCGACGAGTGAAAACAGCCCGGGCTCGGTCTCGTAGTGCAGCAGCGTGCTGTAGCCGTCGCCGACCGGCAGGATCGGTTCATGGCTCCAAGCGTGGTCAGGTGCAGCGAGAGCCGGGTGCTCGAACGCCAGCGCCCTTTGCAAGGCCGCACGAGGGCCGTGCGGACAGTCCACTGCCACGGTGACGAGCGTCTCCGGTTGGTAGATCAATCGCAACCGAACCGGATGGGGTTCGCCGGCCAGATGAGCCGTGAGAACCTCGGCCGCATGGGACAGGTTCTCGAAGGCGAGCGGTTCCACCCGCCCGGCGAGCCACCAGTGATGGCCCCACAGGAGCGCGGTGCGCTCAGATGTCGGCGAGATAGACATACACGTCGGTCACGCCATTGATGGGGGCGGCATATGCCACGATGCCGGTGTCGGAGGCGGCGCCTTCGACCGGGGCCAACTGGGGCGCATTCATGGAGAGCGCCAGTTCATAAGCGTCCCGCGCCGGGCAGTTCGGGATGACGAGGTAAGCCACCACGAGATTGGCGGAGAGATTGGTGGTCGTATCCCGTAACCGGAAATTGGCTCCCTGGGCGGCAGACGGTGCGAGGGCCGCATTGGAGGATCTTGCCTCGACGCGGGTGACGGCCGACCAGTTCCTCAACGGGGCTGCATCCGGGGTCATGACGAACGCCTGGACGGACTGGCTCCAGGTCATTTCATTGCCGGTGCCGGTGGAGGCGAAGAGCTGGCTACCGAGACGCAGGCTGACAGGACGTTCGAGTTTGCCGGCGGCAAGGAGCACGGCATCGAGCCGGGCGCCGTTGCCCTTGGCGGCATCGGTGGCGCCGGTGAGCGCGGCCCCGGAGCACGGGATGCCCGTGCCTTCGGTGCGGGGAATGCTGCCGTTGCCGCCCGGCATCACGATAAATTCCGTGATCGCGGTCTTGAGCGTCTCGGCAGTCTTTTGCGCCTGCTGGATGCGGGCGTTGCGCAAGGCATCAAACCCCTTGGGCAGGAGCAAGCCGACCAGGATGCTGACGATAGCGAGGACGAGAACGAGTTCGAGCAGGGAGTAACCCTGCGTGGAATGGGTGCGTTTGGTATGTTTCATATTTCGTTTGGTGGTTGTGGGCCGGACGGCCCGTGAAAATCAGAGGACGCGGGCGACCTGCTCGATGGTCGTCTGGCCTGACGCCGCCCCGGCCAGTCCGTGCTGCCAGAGGGTCACGCATCCCTCGCGTTCGCGGAGGGCGGCGAGTTCGGCGAGCGGTGCATCTCGTTCGATAAGCGGAGTGAACTTGGCGGTCGGGATGACCTCATGGATGGCAATGCGCCCGCGAAAGCCCGTGCCCCGGCACGCCGGGCAACCGACCGCCCGGCAAAACGCTGCATCGGGCAAGCCGTGCTCCTCCCGCAAGCGGACGTTCGCCGGATGGGGCTCCTTGCACTCGGGACAGAGCCGGCGCACGAGCCGCTGGGCTGCGACCAGCCGGAGTGCCGCGGCGAGGAGAAAACTCTCGATGCCCAGGTCTCGCAGGCGCGGAATCGCGGCGAGGCCGTCATTGGTGTGCAGGGTCGAGAGCACCAGGTGCCCTGTGAGTGCCGCGCGGATAGCGAGCTGGGCGGTTTCGGCGTCGCGGGTTTCGCCCACCAGCATCACGTCGGGGTTTTGCCGTAGGAGAGCCCGCAGCGAAGCCGCAAAGGTGAGCCCGATCTTTTCCCTGATCTCGGTCTGGCGGATACCGGGGAACTCGTATTCCACCGGGTCTTCCAGCGTGTGAATCACCCGGCCCCGGTGATCGAGCTGGTGCAGTGCCGAATGGAGTGTCGTGGTCTTGCCGGAGCCGGTCGGGCCGGTGAGGTAGATGAGTCCCGCCGGGCCGGTGAGGGCCGCCTTCATGGCCTCGGCCTGCGGCAGCCCAAGGCCCAGCTCGGCAAACGACTGCCCGGGCATAGTCTGGTCCAGCAGTCGGATGACGAGGCTTTCGCCATACACCGTGGGCACGGTGCTCAGGCGCAAATTGAACCGGCGGTTGTTCTCCTTCAGCATTGCCCGGCCGTCCTGGGGCAGCCGCTTTTCGGTGATGTCCAGCCCGCCGAAAATCTTTCCGCGAGCGAGCAGCGCGTCGCGGTGGGCCAGGGCCACCCGCGCATGGTCGCGCATCTCGCCATCGATGCGGAAACGGACGAGCAGACCGTCCTCCTTGGGTTCGCAATGGATGTCGCTCGCTCCCTCCGCCGCGGCGGCCCGGAGAATCGCGTCGAAGGTGCGCGTGGCATCGGAACCCGGCTCGATGGCACGGGCCGGTGCCGGCGGGCGCGGACGGAAGGATTGGAGCAATTCGCGCATCAGCGGATGAGTTTCGGGGTGAGGAAAATCACGAGTTCGGTCCGGCTGGTGAGGGTCGCCTTGCTGCGGAACGCCCGCCCTACGACCGGCACCGCGCCCAGGATGGGCACGGCCCGCGTGGAATCGCCCGCGTCCTCGGAGATGAGCCCGCCGATCATGGCGGTCTCGCCGTCCTTCAGACGGACGATGGTCGAAGCCTGCTTCACCTCCGTGAGCGGTGCCGTCTGCTTGCCGTCCGGGCTCGTCACAATCGCCTGCAACCGGGTGATGGCCGGCAGCACATCGAGCGTGATGACGCCGTTGGCGTCGATCTGCGGCGTCACCGCGAGGATGGTGCCGATGGTGATGGTCGAAACCGAAAAGCTTTCCTGCGTTTGGTTCACCGGCACGGTGCTCCCGCCCGATTGGAAGGTCGTGGATTGCTGCAGGCGGAAGAACGGCCGGTCCTCGCCCACCTTGATAAAAGCGGTCTGGTTGTTCAGCGTCCTCAGCCTCGGCTGCGCCACGGTCTTCACCTGACCCTGCTGCTGGAGGGCGTGGATGACCGCGGTGGCCCGGCCGAAGCCGAGGTTCGCCGCGAACGTGTTGGCCGCAAGCAGCGTGCCGCCCACGCCGGCGACCTGGAGGGGGGCACTGGCGTCGACCTGCACACTCCCCGCCGTGGTGGCGGCCAGGTCCCAATCGACGCCGAGCTTTCGCTCGTTGTGTAGCGTCACCTCAACTATGCGGGCTTCGATCTCGACCTGCTGGGTGATACGCCGGTTCACGAGTTCGATGAAGGCGCGGATCGTCTCCTGCCTCCGCACGGGTGCCGTCACCTGTGCGACGCCCGAGAACTTGTTCACGACCAGGCTGTCGCCGTCCTTAAGCATGGTGCGCAATTCGGCCTCCAGCCCCGTCCAGAAAGTGTTTTGGTTCTCCTGCGAAATCGAAACCTGGGTGGCGTCTGAACCAGGCTGGCTCTGGCCGGTGCCGCCCAGCGTCTGCGGCAGCGATTGCGTCTGGCCGTTCTGATTGTAGCCGCCGCCGTTGTTGGCCCCGCCCAGCGTGATCGAGGCACTGCCCGAACCGCTGCGCGTCAGTTGCGGGTAGTCGATGGCGTAAAGGATGGTCCGCCGAAAACGCACCGCGATGCCGTCCGGGGTCTCCTCGAAATAATACCCGCCAGGCTCGGTGAGCGCGGTCAGCGCGGAGCGCAAGGTCCCGTGGTTGACCTCGGCCGTCACCTCGCCGGTCACTTCGGGATCGAGCAGGATGTTTGCCTGACAGGCGCGGGCTAGCGAACGGAGGGCGGCCGGCAACGGCGCTTTCTCCAGGCGAAGGTTGTCAACGGGGCGGTCGAAGAGCGCGGGCTCGACGGCGAGCGCCACGGTAGCAGAGAGAAGAAAGAGAATGAATTTCATGGGTTGGGCTGGATGACGTAGGGGATGGATTCCGGCGTGCGACCGGTCTGGAGGAAGGTGCGGCCGGTCGCGCGGTAGCGGAGAACGGCGGGAGCCGCCGCGTTGAAGGTCCGGGTGACCGGAGCAGCCGGGAGGTAGGTGCCATCGCCGGGCTGCGTCGCCTGGACGCTGACGGCTCCCGGTCCGGTCAGGGTCAGCACACCGCCCGAGTAGGTCGCCGGCCCGGTGACGGTCAGCGTTACCGGCAACCCGGAGGTGGTCGTGACCATGAGCGGAAAACTCGCGCCCACGCTCTGGTCGCCGATGGCCGGGAAGGAAATAGTCTGGACCGTCTTGGACTCGAACACCGCTTGGACGGACAGGGGTCGGGTGATGGTCAGAGCAATGGATGGTGCGCTGCCGCTGGCATCGCCGGCCCAGCCGACAAACCGGTGGGTGGCGTCGGCCGCCGCCGAGATGGTTACAGTCGTGCCGTAGGGATAGTTGCCGCCGGGCGTTACGGCACCTCCGCCGCTGGCATTCGTAGTCAGCGAAAAGCTCTTCGGCGAGAAATTCGCCTGCACGGTCTTCGCCCGGTCCATGAGGACGGCGAGCGGATTGGACGTTCCGCCGGCATCGCCGCTCCAACCGGCGAAGTCATGCGCGCCGCCCGGCGTGGCAGTGACCATGACGGTCGTGCCGGCCGTGTAGGTGCCGCCCGCTGATACCGCACCGCCCGCGCCTCCCGAGGTGACCAGGGCGAACTGGACCGGCGGCGGCGGAGCGACCGTGATGGCGACTGTGGCCGAGTGATACCACCCGCTGCCGTCAGACGCGGCCGATCTCACATAGTAAGTGCCGACGTCGGTGAAGGTAAAGCTGGCGGAGCGCGTCGAATCCGCGCCGCTGCCCACGGGACCGCCTTGATAGGGTTCGCCGGTCGCAAATCCGCCCTGGTAATTCCAGTCGCCGGCCGGGCGCTGGATGTCGAGATTGTGGTTCGAAATATTGCCGTCGAGATCGGTGGCCCGACTACTGATCATAAGGGTGGTTCCGGCAGTGATCGTCTGCGCACCGGGAGCAAGCAGTGTCACCGACGGGGGCTGATTCACCACGGCATTGATCGTGACGGTGTGGGTGATGACCGGGGACGTGGCGCCATCGGCATCCACCGCCTGGGCGGTGAACGTGACTGTTTGCGGGCCACCGTCGCTCGTCCAGTTCCCGGAGTCGCCATCCGTGCCGTTGCCGCCGCCGGCAAAGGCGAATGGCTGTCCGTTTTTCCAAACGTTTACTTGGGCGAGGTTGCCGTCAGCGTCGTTGCCATGGGCGGCAACATAGTAGCCCTCTCCGTTCGCTGCGCTCGTCGGGGTGCTGCTCCAGGTGATGGTGGGCGGCGACCCTGACGGCCAGCCGTCGAGAAAGGCGGTTTCCGTCCAGACCGTGGTCGCTTGTAGTGGTGACGCCCAAGTCGTGTATTCAAAGAAGCGCAGGGTATAGGTGCCGGCGGGAACCCCCGTGATGTGCCACTGGGCTTCCAGCTGGCCGTCCGCCGGAGAGCCATCGGCTGCGTAGATGTTCACCCACGAGACCACGTCGGTCAGATAGCCCAGGCTGGCGAAAGTGCTGACCCCGGTGGTCTGGTAATGACTCGCCGTGACCCGTCCCAGAAGGTTGCCGCCGGCATCCCGCAGTTCCACTCGTCCTGGGGCGCTTGATTGCGGGTAGTCGTCGCCGAACCAATTGACCATGAAACTTACGGTGTAGCCTCCGGCCGGAATTGAGACCGTTTGGGTCGTGACGACGAAAATGGTGGTGGGTGGGGCGGCGTTAGCCGTCGCCAGACAAAGACAGGCTAACAGAGCGAGAATGAGTTTTTTCATTGGAGCGTGATGGTTGGGTTTTCGCGGAGCGTGAATCGAAGTGCTTCGACGCCTGGCCACACGGTGCCGCGGTTGATGAGGACGAGCCGCCCGCCGAGGATCTCCGGTGAGACGCTCGCCCCGGTGTTGGCCGCCGCACTGAAGGCGTTCGGCGTGTTGTTGAACGAGACGAAGGCCGTCTCGGTCGGGTGATTGTTGTTCACGCTCACCCGGAACTTCGGGAGCACGATACGTCGGACACACAGCTTGCTCACCTGGGTGATGCCGGCGGAGCCCGCTGACCACGCGGCCAGCTGCGCGGGTGTCAGCCGTCCCGACCAGTAGGCGGGCGGCGTCGCGGTGCGGCTCTCGAAGTCATTATGCCAGATGGCATCGAACCAAGCGGCGCTACTTTCGTAAGCGGGCAGCACGAGCTGGTCATTGCGCGCCATGAGGCTCACGAGCAGGAATCGCTGGCGCCCGGCCTCGACCGGGCCGGCGATCAGAAGCCGCGGATTGCCCAGACTGTTGAACGCGATCCGAGCCAGTTCCGGCTGCACGGCCGGCGTTGGGGCCGCACCGATTTGCGGCGTGATGCCGCGCGAGCGTGCCAGCTTCGCAAACCAATCGGTATTTCCGGTGGTCGCATATGCGCCGCTGGTGGACGTGGCGAACACCGTGGCAGTGTCCCCCGGACCAATTGTCCCTGGCAGGGCCGCCAGGTTCAGGTTGGTCAGGTCGGTCTGCTCGAACGAGGCCGTGATGTTAGCGGTCAGTTCATCCAACGTCTTGGCTTCCGCGTCACGCCGGCCGCGCTCGACTATATCCCGCACGGAAGGTGCGAGCGCGGCGGCGAGAAGGCCGAGAACGAACAGGACCAGCACGACCTCGAGGAGGGAGAAGCCGCGGATCACTTTGCGCCAGTGATCGCGCAGGAGCCGGTTACGGTAGAGAAAAGGATAAAGGACCATAAGTCAGGGGTGGTTGGCTCCGCCGAGGAGCGAGAAAATCGGGAGGAAGAAACTGAGCGCGATGCCGCCCACGATGGCCGTGAGCGTGGCGAGTAGCAGCGGCTCCAGGAGAGCCAGTGCGGTGGCCAGCCGCTCGCGGGCGCGCCCGCCCGCGTAGTCCTCGATGTGATGCAGGGCGGCCCCAAGCTGCCCGGTGGTTTCCCCGGCCTTGAGGGCCGGCACGATCCAGCCCGGAAACGAATGCTTCCTGGGGAGCGAGGCATAGAGCGGTTTGCCGGTAGCCACCGCCTCGCGGGCGATGAGCAACTGCCGCGACAGAACGGCGTGGTTCGCCAGCTCGGCGCCGGTCGCAAGGGCTTCCAGCATGGGGATGCCGGCCTCGTGCAGCAGCCGGCAATGGGCCGCAAACCGGGCGGTCGCGATGCACCGGATGGTTTCACCGAGGATCGGCACCCAGAGGAGGGCCGCATCGCGCAGGTAGCGCAGGCGCGGCGTCCGGGCCGCGAGCCAGAGCCCGAGGCCGATGGCGACCAGGCTCCCAACAATGGCAGGCCAGCCGTGGCGCACGACTTCGCTCGTGCGGATAAGTGCCACGGTCAGGCCGGGCAGCGGAAGATGCAGCGACTCGAAGATTGCCGCGAATTGCGGGACGATGCCCCCGAGCATGAAGACGACCAGGCCGACCGTGGCGGTGAGCACGATGCCCGGATAGAGCAGTGCCCGCCGGGCGGTCCGCTTCAGTTCGGCGGCACTGGACAGGTTAGCCGCCAGCGATTTGAGCGACTCGGGCAACCGGGCTGATGACTCGCCCGCGGCGATCACCGCCGCCATATGCGGCGGAAACTGCCGCGAGAAGAAGCGGCATGCGACATGGATGGGGATGCCTTGGGCGATCTCCCCATGAATCCGCTCCAGCATGGTGCGGAGCGCCCCGGCGGGGGCGTCCTCCGCTAGCTGGACCAAGGCGGTGTCAGCCGTCACCCCCGCGCGCAGTTGCAGTTCGAGCTGGTGAAGGAACGCGAGGAATTCTGGCAGCGGCACCGTCAGGCGCGCCAGCTTCGCGCCGGAGCGGACCGTCCGGACCTTCAACGGCCAAAGCCTCTGGGCGCGGACGCGTTTGAGCACCGCCGGTTCGTCCGCGGCGGACTCGCGCAGGGACCGGCGGCGGCCGGTCGCGTCAATGGCGGTGATGGCAAATTCCGGCATGGCTCAGAGGGTTACTTTCACCCGGGTGGGCTCGGGAGATACCGGGAGCCGCAGCCGGTGGGCACCGAAGCGAACAATGACCGCACCGGCCTCGATGCGCTCGACCTCGAATCCCTCGAATGTGTCGCCGGCCTGCACGAGCCGTTCGTTCACCACCGCGCAGGGGGCCTTGCCCAGGATGATGCCGCCGACCAGGAGCGTCACCTCGCGGGTCTTTTCACCGGGTGCGGTCCGCACGGCGAAGGGATTAACCGGCTCGTTGGCGTTGCCCGCCTGCTCGATGGCAGCGAGATCAATGACGCCTTCGGCGTTGGGTGCGATGGCGGGCTCAGCCTTTACCGCCACGGGAACAGGCACCGGGACCGGAACAAGGGGCGATGATGGAACCGCGACGGCAACGGGTTCAGAAACGGAAGGCGTCGCGACCGGCGCGGATTGCAGGTTCGTCAGACGGGCCGTGAGCGCTTCGTTTTGGTTGATGAGCGCCTCGATCAGTTGAGCCTGCTGGCGGCTTCGCGGGTCCGGCATGGCGTTGGCGGGGCGCGCCGGCGGCGGGGAAGCGACAGGGGGAACCGCCTGCAGGCGGACCGGGACGGGCGGCGGCGGGGCGGGCAGCGTCGCCACGGGTGCCGGCGTGCGGCAGCCACAGAGCGCGAGGAGCACGAGCGTAAGAAGTGGTTTCATGGGCGTGCGGGGGTGACGGCCAGCCGGCGGGCTTGGCCCAAGTCGAGGGTTTGGGTGACGTAGAGATAGAAGGGTTTGCCCGCGGGAACCCGCAGGTAGAGGCCGTCACGGGCGATGGTTTCGCGGATGGATTGCGCATACTCGCGGAGCACGGCGCTCGTGCCAGTGAGGGCCGCGTTGCGGGCGGTCGCAGTCGGCAGCGACGCCTCACCCAGCAGTCCGGTGGACAGACGGGTGTCTTGTAGGGCGGCGGTCGCTGCGCTGAGAAAGGTGGCGGCGAACAGTTTAAGTTCGCGGTCGTTGTCGGTCTTGACGACCTGACCGCGGAGCCCGGCCGAGCCGTCGTTCGGTCCCCATTCGCCGGTGGGCAACAGTTCGCGGTCGAGCGCCAGGCCGTCCACGGACAGCTCCGTGCCGTTGTCGGCATCGGGTGTGCGCCACACGATTTTCCAAGGGCCAGGCACCGCCAGCCGTTCGCGGGTGCGGTCGAGCGCGGCCCGGGCATGGACTTCCGCTCCCGCCGGGATGACGAGGCGGCCGTCATGCCAAACATCCTCCGTGACGAGACCGATGACCGGCGTCTCCAGCCGGTTTGATTCGAGGGCCACGATCGTCTGGCAGGGAATCAACCGCCCGAACGGTGCCGACGGGGCGCGCAGTGCGGCCGGAGGCGGTTCTGGTGGACCGGAGAACAGGACCAGTGGAAGCGCGGTGGGTTTTTCAGTCGATGCCGGGGCTGTCACTGCGGTGGGCGCGGAAGCGGCGATTGCGCCGGTCGCGGCTGGCACCGGGGCTTTGAAGCGCGCTCCTTCCCGCGTTAGTGTCTTGGGCAGGACGACTGTGGGCGTGGATTTCGCCGCCGGCAGCGGTGCGGGGGTGCGCTTGGCGTTCTGCCAGCGCACGGCGAGGATGCCGAGCATGAGCACCGCGACGACGAGCACGACCTGGCCGGTGGGGGAAGTGAAGAAGTCGCGGTTCATGGGTGCGGCACGATGACGTTGAAATTCTCCCGCACGGACAGATTGGCGCGCCCGCGTCCCGGGCTTCCGCTGATCACGAGATGAATCCGCGTGGTGATCTTGGGTGGGATCGCCCCGGAGGCGTCGGCTAGGGCGGCGGGGTAAACCTCGTGGCCGACCCGCACGGCGAGCGCCTGCGGATCGTAGGGCACCGGCACGTCGAGGGTGTTTTCCAACCGGACGCGGAGCACGACCACGTCCTCGGCATCAAACCGCACGACTTCCTCGACCGTCGCGCTGAAGGCCCGGTAGTGGGTGACGTTGCCGGGCTGCGCCCGGTCAATCCGGGCGATCATCTCGGGATATAGGCTTTGCAGCCGGTCCAGTTGCTTCGCCCGCTCCAGCAGCCCTCGCAGCGCCTCGGGGGTCGGTGGCTCGTAGGCGCCCCCCACCAGCGGTTCGTTCAGGAACACCACGGCCTGGTCGGCGCTCTCTCCGGTGGCAAATGCCAGAGCATAGACCCGGCCTTGGTGGATCACATTCAAGGCGCCGGTCGCATCGTCCTTCAGCGCGCGGAGAGAAAAATATTCCGTGCCCGGTTCGTGCGACATCAGGATGCCGGGGGCATCGTCCACCTTGGTCGAGACATTCGCGCCCACCAGCGCCTTGATCGCCCCGGGGAAAACGCAGGTGGTCGGCTCGCCCTTCGACAGCCGGATCGAATAGACGCTGCGCTCGTCGAGCGGATACGTCCGAATCTGCGAGGCTTCGACCCCCGCGACCAGCAGCGCCTGCACCATGATCATTGCGACGATTCGTAGGTCCATACAGCCAAGGGAAAGCGGCCGTTGCCGGCCAGGTTGGGGTTGCGCGCGAAGGTCAATCGCACGGTGAAGGCCGGGGCCTCCGTGAATGTCTGGTCGTTGACGACGCCGGTGCGGATCAACTGCCCCTCGGCCTGCACAAGCACGGACTGCTCGCGGGTTTCGAGGACGGTCAGCTTCAATATCTCCGGCTTTTGATGGAGCGATTTGGCCGCAAACTCCTCGGCGTCCGCCGCCGTCCGTTCGCGCGCCTTTCTGGCCGCCTCCGGGAGGAACAGCTTGTCGAGCAGTTCGGGATAGTCGAAGCCCGCTGGGTTGCGCTGGAACAGGGCGAGACACGCCAGGAGCGCGTGCTGTTCATGCAGCTTCGCCGCCTCCTCGAAGCCGAGGAGTGGGCTCGAGTAGAACGTCCCAGCCGCATCAAGCACGACGACACGCTCTTTCGTCCGGTAGGCGCGGATAATAAGGAAAGGCTGCACCGCGCAGAACCCGACGGCGAT
This sequence comes from Candidatus Didemnitutus sp., assembly GCA_030682505.1. Taxonomy (GTDB): domain Bacteria; phylum Verrucomicrobiota; class Verrucomicrobiia; order Opitutales; family Opitutaceae; genus Didemnitutus. The sequence continues at coordinate 16,035 of JAUXOH010000245.1, forward strand.
CAGGGCGACGAGGCACCACAGCCGCGCCGCCAGCGCATGGTCGGCAAACAGTTCGAGCGGCCGCCAAGCCCGGCGCGGGCGCTGTTCCGGGGTGGGCCGCACGTGCGGCACGGGGGATTCGCGGAGAGTCGTCATGGGTCAAATGCTCCTTTGCGCCGCAGGCAAGGTTAGGGAGGAGATGGCGGCTGCGGCGGCCTGGTCTCCGGCGGGGTCGGTGTTCGGTGCGGGCGCGGACGGTGCCTGGGCCGGCGGCGGTGTAGCCGGTGGCGGTGGCGGCGGCAGGCCCGGTCCGCCGGCGGTCCCCGAGGCGCCCCCGGTCTTCGCCGCGGAGGCCGCCAGAGCCGGAGCGGCGAGACCGGCCGTCTTCATCGTTTTCACCATGTAGGTGAGCTGCTGGAGCGCGTAGAGCTGGTGCAGTGCCGTGCTTCCGCCTCCGGACATCGGCGAACCCGAGCAGATGAGGCCCTGCATGAGAAAGGGCGTCGCGATGCTCCCGATGATGAGCCACAGCGCGCCGACCAGCCCGCCGAGCAGGCTCCCGAAGGAGGCGGCGTCGATTTCTCCCGGCGTCAGGTCGTAGGCGACGGCGAGGTTATTCGCGTAACCGGTGATCAGGTGGTAGGCGACGAGTTCCGTCACCGCGAACCCGACCGGCCAGGCCAGGATGGCCACGGTCTGTTGCACATAGCGGGTCGCGAGCTGCGCCTGCGAGGGAATCATATAAAACGCGAGGGCGACCGGCAGGAACAGGTAGCACAGGAGCTTTAAGACGAATTGTAGGATGAGGAGCGGCACTTGCAGCAGGCTCGCGATCAAGACGACCAACTTCACCGACCCGTCGAGAAACGCTCGGTAGAGTGATTCGCCGATCCGCCGCAGGCTGAATTCGCTGTTGCTGGTGACCGTCTCGCGCAGCTTGGAGGCCGCGCGCATTGGGTGTTGCGTGTAGCCGTCCTGCACGGTGTCCGCCACGCTGAGAAACACCCGCTCGGTGAAACCGAACCAGTGGGGCAAGGTCGCCACAAGTCCGACGACAATCGCGGCCCGCACGAGCGGCCGGGTGAGCCCTTCGGTGTCCGCCCGCGCTTGCTGGATCTGGATCACCAGTCCGGCGACGCACACGAAATACACCACCACCCGCAACGCGTCGGTGAGGGAGAGGACGCCCTCGCGCAGTCCTGGAGCGAAGTTTTCCATCAGTTGCGTCCCTCCTGCGGTCGTTGCCGGATTTCCTCTTGGCGGAGCTTTTTCAGCAGCCGCCGCATCGGTTCCGATGGGTAGTCGGTCCGGGTATCGACCTTGATTTCTCCCTGCCAGCGGTCGACGGGCGCGACGTTCCGGCGAGGCGGTGCAGGCAAGTCCGACGTGTCGGGCAGCAAAGGTGCCGTGCGGCAGGCGTGTCGGAGAACCAGCAGACCGCACACGGTCAGACCGGCAAATGCAATGAGAAGATAGGCCGTCATGCGCTTCATCGCCGGGTGTAGTCGGTCGGGGTCACCTTCATGCTCTCCTGCCAGGCGCCCACGACGCCCAAGGTCTGGCGCTCCTCCGCGAGCTGTTTCTCCAAATAATCCTGCCGCTCCTTGGCCGCCTGATTCTCGTTGAGGATCTGCTGGGCGCGGAGTTTCCCCTCCTCGTCGCGCCGTTGCGCATCCACCCGCGCGAGCTGGCCGTTCAGGGCGGCGAGTTTCCCGTTCAACTTGTCCACCTCGGCCTGCGTGCTGGCGGCGCGCAATTGTTCGAGCGTGGCGGCGATGTCCGCCTGCAGGCCGGCGGCGCGCTCGTCGGTCTGCGTTTGAACCGCGGCCAGGTTGTCGGCCTGCCGCTCCACGGCGGCGTATCTCTTATAGAGTGATTCCTGGCGGGTGAACTCCCGCCCCAGCGCGGTGCGGTCATCGAGTTTTTGGTAAATCCCCTCCGAAGTCCGCCGCAACGAATCGACCGCGTTGGCCAGACGGCGCGCAGCGGCCAGAGTCTCGCCATATTGCCGGGCGAGGTCGCCCGCACCTAGATCGCGCAGGGCAACGCCCGCACCGGCGGCACTCGGATCGCCGATGACATCGCGAATCCGCTGCTGCACGGCGAGCTGCTCCTCCAACTGGCGCAACTGGCGGTTGAGCTGTTCCAACTGCTCCGCCCACCGGCGCATGGTTTCCAGGTGATTGGCGGCCTGGCCCGCCTGCACGGCGGAATTGACTGCGGTGTTGACGGGATCGTTGACGATCCATTGGGCGCACATAGGCGCGGCGAGCAGGAGAAATGACAGTAGGTATTTCATGGCGTCTTGGGGTTGGGCACGGACGTCGTCCGCTGCTGGTTCTGGATGATCCAATACTGCTCCTTCACGGCCTGCCGGTAGCCGCGCTCGTAGGCCAGGGCCTCGGCATCCGGTTCGCGTCGTGGGGACGCGCAGCCGGTCAGGAGCAGTAGGCAGATGATGATGAGGCTAGCCCGCATGGCGTTCCTCCTGGATGTGGCGGATGGTGCCGCACTGCGGCGGTTGCGCCGTAGGCGCGAAATAGCAGAGCGACGAATACCGGCCGTGGTCCGGCAACTGTTCGGGCAGCGGATACCGCTGGATGGCATCGAGAGCCGTCTCAGGCAGCGGCAGGTCCGCGGCCAGATCGGCGAGGTCCGCGCGGTCGGCCTGCCGCATGAAGAAGAATTGCTTGGCGTTGCCGATGACCGCGGCGCGGATGCGAGAAGTCTTGAACCGCGAATACTGTTGGATGATCGAGGCGCACCAGCAGTTGTGCTTGCGAAGCTGCGCGTAGCCCTCGGCGACGATCTGCTCTCCGCCCGGCGTATCGAGGAACCGCGACAGCTCCTCAAACAGGATGCGTTTTCTTTTGGCGCGCGGCAGAGCCAAGATGTGCTGGCGGCCCAGCCCGCTGATGAGCAGTCCGATGGCGGCCTTGAGTTCGACCGCCTGCTCGGGGATGGAGCCGAGCTCGAAGTGCGCGATCCGACGGTTGAGCGAAATGTTCGTCACCCCGTCGAATAGGCGCCCATACTGACCTTCGACGCTCCACGCTCGGAGCAAGGTTGCCAGCCGGTCGATCTCGTCCTTGCCGTGTTCCGGGAACCGGCCGTAGGCGAGCAACTCGACCAGTGCACTGTGCGTCGGATAGTCTTCCGGCGCGTAGAAGGCGCACGCGGTATGCGCGACGAGTCGTTCGGTCTCCGGTGCTTGGGCGAAGCGGGTGATGCTCTCTTCGGACAATCCGGCGACAAAGTTCCGGGCCTCGTTGTCCTCGCGGGCCAGCCGGTCCCGCAGGTCGCAGTAGATGTCGAGCGGTGTGGCTCCCGCCGGGAGCTTCGCCCGCCATTGATGGGCGGCACAGGCCAGCCGCCGGACCTTTTCGGCTTCTTCCGGATTCTTCCGCGACCAGTCCACATAGCTGTCACGGTAGAGCTGGTGGAGGTATTGGGTGAGTTGGGCTTGCCGCAAGGCCAGTTGTTCGGCGTTTGCCGGTTGTCCCACCATGCGGGCGAGGAGTGCCACAGCCGTGGCCAGATGCAGTTGCGACAGCGGCAGCCGCTGGGTGTCGAGGTAGTTGAGCGTAAGCGCCGAGTCGGGATGAACGATGATCGGGGTTTCGCCCAAACTCTCGGTGAAGCGCTTGTAGGAAAAGCCTTCTTCGGCGATCAGCGTGTAGTCGAAATCGCCCGCTGTCTGCCAAAGCAGATCCTCCACATACGCCGACTTGCCTGCTCCCGTGATTCCGAACAGCACCGCGTGCTGCGGCGAGCCGCCCGCCTGCGTCGAAACCCCGACGAGATTGCCATGGCTGCCGTCGTAGAGCGCCTCGGCCTCGGCCAGCGCCCCGGTAAACGTGGCGGAGAACGGCAGCATGTCCGCGAGAAAAGTATCCTCGGCGTAAAGCTCGCGGTGCCGATACGACGAATGCGTCCAACCCGGCCACGACGACCAAAAGAGTTTCTGCGCCGTCGTCGGCAGCGAACACTCGAGGTATTGGGCGCCATCCATGGCGTGGATCGCCGCCTGCACGGCCGCGAGCTTCTCGCGTAGCGCGTCTCTCGTCGGTGCCCACACGCGCACGAGGTAGGTGACATGGAACGGCCGGGCGAAGCCGCCTGAGAGCTGTTCGACTTTGCGCTCCTTCTTTCTCAGCGCCACGAGCAGGGAGGTGCGTGGCTTCTCGGCGTATTCTCCGCGCAGGCGCTCGGCGGCCCGCTCCTCGCGGCCGATCTCCGCCCGGGCGGCGGCGGGGGTCACATTGACCGTCAGGCAATAGTCCAGGAAGGGCAGGCCGGTCAGGTGGGTGACGATTCCGGGCCTCGTCCGCTGCGGCCAGCGGGACAGCGCCAGCACGGCATGATAGTGTCCGTCCAGATGGAACCCGCCGTCCTCTTGTCCGATGCCTTCGCTGTGCCAGCAGTTCTCCTGCAGGGTGAGGCTCGGGTCGAACGAGTCCGCCGCGGCTTCCTGCCCGCGCATCCCGAGGCTGGGATTGAGGAAGCGTCGCAGGATCGCGCAGTGCCCGGCCTCGTCCAGCGGAGTGATCGCGGTCTCCGCCCCGAACACGCTCCGCAACGTGGCGGCGAATTCCTCGAATTGGGCTGCCAGTTCGCCGAGCAACACCTCGTAGTGGCCTTCAAGGCCCCCGCGTGTCCGCAGGTTGCCGGCGTAGGCGGTGATTTCGATGGAGAAAAAGACGGTGAGTCGTTCCCGCCGCAACCGTCGGTCGGCCATGCGCTGCCAGTAGCGGGTGAACCGCTCATTGCGGACGCGCCGGATCTCCGAGTTGGACACCACCTGGGTGCGTTCATGGTAGCGGAGCAATTCGGCCTGATAGTCGGAGTCACAGGACCATTGAAACTGCACCCGCCGGCCAGGGCCGACCAGGGCAAGCATAGCCCGCACTTGGTCTTGGAAGGCGTTCAGCCGGGCAATGCTCGCCCCGCGCAACTCGGGTGGCTCAAACCGGTAGCCCTTGACGACGACTCCACCTTGTTCAGGCGCGCCGTAGAGGACGAAACCGTTGACGAATCTGCCTTCGGGCGGCCGGGCGTGGGTCTTCCCCAGGCAGGGGGCATCGGCACCGGGGGACCCGTTTCCCCGGCCCATGACCATGTCCACCCGGTCCCGGTCGTAGCCCCGGGGTTTCCCATGCCTGAATCCCAATACCCATACGGAAACGACACCCAAAGGCACTACTCCGAGCAGTCCGGCGGTGCCATAACCGATGCCAAGGAGCCCGAATCCGGCAAAAATCCCGATTGCGGACACCAAGCCGGCCGCGAGTGGCAGGTAGAGGTTGCCATCGAGCCCGAAAGCGCGTCCGACCGAGTCGTCGGCAGCATTGGTGTCGGTGAAGCGCAGTTCAGTCATGGCTAGAACCGAGGGGTCACGACTGCGTCCTGCATCCCGAAGATCGCAAAGAGGGCGCCCATGATTGCTGCTGCTGCGGCGATGATGATCCCGGCCAGAATCCCCCCTTTGCCTTCGGAATCCCCTTTGCTGATGGCGTTGGCCCCGCCCCAAATTTTGATGATACCCCAAAAAAAACCGATCATGAAGATCAGCACGAGGGCGCTGCCGAAGCCCTCCCGGAGCTGTTGGAGTTGGGCAATCGGTGGAACAAACGGCGTGCCTTTGGTCAGGAACGCGATCTTCGCGCGGGCGGGAGCAGTGAGAGAGAAAATCACCATTTCTCTAAACCCATACGATAAATAATCTCCTTGTCAAAATTAATCGTATGGGAATAGAGTTGTTCCGTGAACTCCGACACAAAACCGATCAAGGTAGGGTTCTCCTTTTACCCGGCAGACATGACCGCCCTGAAGGACCGCACCGCCGAACTAAAGAAGGCGGGGGTGAAGGTTCGCGCCGGCACTTTTCTGCGGGCGCTCATCTATCTGACCACCCCGGTCGAAATGCACGCGCACGCGCTGCTCCTCGCCTCCGCCTATGCAAAAAAGGACGGTCCCCGGGAAGCGGACAACGTCACGGGGCATCCGACGGTCGATCTGCCGAAGGACCAGGTCAGGAAGCTGGACGATGTGGTGGACGGCCTCCACGACGCCGGCGTCACCGCAACCCGCGCTTTTGTCGTGCGGGCCGTCCTGCGGTCGCTCCGCGACGGTGGGTCGATTGCCCCCGACGTGCGGCAGTTTTTGGAAAATTTTCCGCCCAAGCCTCGCGGCTGGCAGGTCGCTGGGACTTGGAAGGCGAAGAAACATGGCTGACCCCGCCCGCATCGCCCATCTGCGCGGCCTCGAAGGGCACTTGCGTTCCCGTATTATCGGCCAGGAGCATGTCCTGCCCCGCGTAGCGGCTGTCTTCGGCAGCGGCGAATGCGGCATAGCCGATCCCGCCCGGCCCAAGGGTTCCCTTCTCCTGGCCGGCCCGACCGGCTCCGGCAAATCGGAGACCTTCAAATGCGCCGTCGAATACTGCCTCGGCGCGGACCAGATCATCCCCTTCGACATGTCGGAGTATCAGGACAAGTCGGCGGTGAACCGGCTGCTCGGCACCAGCAGGGATGGTCCTGGCCTCCTGGGCCTGGCGCTTCTTGCCCGTCCGTCCGGTGCCCTGTTTTTCGACGAGATGGACAAGGCCTATCCGGCTCTTCTGGATGTGTTCCTCCAGATCCTCTGGGACGGCCGGGTGACGGTGGCGACCGGCCAGACGTTCACCTTCGGCAATTATTACGTAGGCCTTGCCACGAACATCGGCGGCGCCGAGGCGATGCGGATGGAGCATTCCAGTGCCACGCGCGTCGAGCAGGCGGTCATCCGCCGCCTGCGGGAGAGCCTGCGACCGGAATTCTTCGGCCGCCTGGACGAAGTGCTGGTCTTCCGCAAGCTGACGCCCGACGGCCAGCGCCGGATCTGTGCGCTGGAAGTCGCCCGCGAGGCGAACCGGTTGAAACACCTCGGCTTCGACCTGGAGGTGTCCCGCGAGGCGCTGGAGTTTCTCGTGCGCGAGGGTTTCGATCCGCAGCTCGGCGCACGCCCGTTGCGCAAGACGGTCGAGCGCCAGCTTAAGGATGCGGTGAGGCGCGATCTGTTCGCGACCGGCCTCGGTCGCGGGCGGCTGATCGTGGATTCTCCAGCTAGCCGACTACGACTCGTAGAGCACAGCACCCCAGCTAAAGCGACTGACTTGGAAGCAGTCCGATCCAAGGCTGCCTGCCCAGCGGGCCAGGTTCTGATGTCTGGACCACGCGAGGCGAGAAGCGCAAACAATGGAACAGCCTGATCGACGACGAGCGCCGGATTGCCCTCCTGCTGCTCCATGGTCTCACGTTCAGCCAACTCGCGCCCGCGTTCCGCAAGGATGCCCGCGAAACCGAAAAGCTTTTCATCTCCTGTCTCGAAGAGCTAGGCGACATCACGTTCCAGCAGTTGTGCATGCTCCACGCGCATGCGGAATTTGGAGCCATCAAAGGCATTTGCCCGCGCCGCCGGACTCCGGGCAAGCCAAGGCACGCGGCGGGACTCATCATCGCCGCATTTTGCCGACTGGTTGGACGAACGCGAAACCGCCTCATTCTTTCACTACTGATGAATGGGGAAATTTGCGGTTCCCGTGCGAGCCGCGCCACAGCGCATTTTGCCGAAACCAAAGCGCGTTCCGCCGATTCAAGCCGGATGTTTTTCGTTATGATCCATGCAATGCCTGCGTTGGGCCACGCGGGCATTTTCAAACCAATGACCTACGATTCCCTCGAAGGGTGGTCAGTTCCACCCGTGCCCAACCCACCCCTCTTGCCTCCGGCAACCAATGGCTACCGCCGCAGTCTCTATCCGGGACGCGGCGTCAGCGTTTATTGCGACAGACATCCGCCCAACGAATGGCCCGAGCACTGGCATATCCAGGACCAGATATCGGGGTTGCTCGATGCCGTGGAGTGCTTCGTCCGGATCAAATGCCTTGATGGCAAATGGACCGATTTTCACGTGCAAGGGCCGGCGGTCTGGGTGATCCCCGGGGGCACGCCCCACGCTCTCATCTACCCGAAGGAGGCGGACATGTTCACTCTCTATCCGGAGCAGGCCTTTGTCCGCGAAACGCTCGAAGGCCAACGGACGGAGTTTGAAATCGTGCCGCTATCCCTGCTCGCCAGTCGCGACGAAGTGATCGGGCAGTTATCCAAAGCCTTCAGCCGGCTATGCCGCGAGCTGGGAACGGCTAATCCTCTCTATGTCGAGTCCATTGGCACAGTGCTGGCCACACACATCCTCCGCGCGATGTTCGCGCCTGCCCAGCGGGAGGATCTTGTCGGCGGACTGCCCGATGGCGCCCTCCGCCGGGTTGTCCGCCACATAGACGAACAACTGGCCGACGAGCTCTGCCTAATTGTCCTCGCGAATACTGCTGGCTACCGGAGCACGAGCTATTTCGGAAAGCTCTTCAGAAGGAGCTTCGGTCTCACCCCGCACGACTACCTGATGCGACGGCGGGTCGCCCGCGCTGAGGAGCTGTTGGAATCGACCCAGCTCAAGGCCATCGAGATCGCGCATATGTGCGGCTTTTCGGACGATACCATGATGGCCCGGTGGTTCCGACGGGTAAGCGACCGTCTGCCGAGCGACATCAGACCGTAGGATGCGGGAGCGCAAAATGCCGGACGAATGTGCGTTTCCCGCCGATACTTCCAGCTCCCGCCTGTGCTACGGTGTCGGCGTCAAAGCCATCCCGTGGGTTCATCCATGCGCCCGCGTTTCAATCCCAACCCCCGCTTGGTGCACATCCGACCGCTGCCGACCAGGTGGTTTACCGTAGCCCTCATGATCCATGCACACGTCCTCCCGCCTCGTAACGCTCAAGATTCCCCTCCCGCGTAGGGACCACCGCGTCTTTCTCGCGGCCCGTCGCATTCTCGTTCGCATCATGGGCGCCAAAGCCCCGGACGCGATTGGCCTCATCCAACAATACCTGCGCGGGCGCGATGCCCGGGGCCTCGCCGATGAATACCTCGATACAGTGGGTTGGCCGATGGCCGGCAGCCGCACGGTCTCGCTGCGCCGCCGGCGGAAAGTCCCAGCTGCGGTGCGGCCGGTGCGCAGCGCCGTCCCACCTCGCGTTGTTTTGCCGCGTCAGCGCGGTCTGATGGATCCGACGCGGAACTGACGACTTATGGATTTCACGCGGTGTGTTGTGTCGCTGTGTGAATGACAAATCCGGGGGCCACCGGCCCGGGCCGGAGTAGCTTGTAGTTCGGCTGCTTCGGCCCGGGTTAATTCAACGAGGGATCAACGGGAGGGCTCGAGTTCGGCAGTGTGAAGGTCGTGAACGGCAAGGCGCGCAAGAGCGGCCGGCCCGTCCTAGCCGGGTGCTTGATGACCGCCTTGCCCGGAGGCAAGGCCAGCAGGCTAGTCGTCTTGAACCAGGGTTCATCTGACGGCTGCCAGTTGCGCGATGTGCGACCACTGCTCACTCCGCCGCTGTATTTGCGGACTTCGCGCCCGCCCATTTTCTCGGAAATGATCTTGGCTCCTATCTCGTCGGCGGCGCGAAAGTGAATTTGGGATCTCAGATTCGCCATGAATACGTCGGCTTTGCGTTCGGTCTCGAACGAGGCGTAAAGCGAAAGCGGAGTCTGGGTTGCGGAAATCAGGCACACGCCCGCCTCGCGCAACTCGTCGACGGTGGCATGATCAGAAAACCCATCCTCGGAAACGAGGGTCGTTTTCTGCCCTTCATCGAGCACCAGTGAAATCATGTTTCTCCGGCGCAGTTCGACGGGATCGAGGTCGAACCGCCGGAACGCATGCAAAAAGAAGAGCTGCTTGCAGAGCAGGTTCAGGTAACGGCGCTCGACCTGGTAGGTCTGTGGGACCGAAAGGCAGATGAGCCGGCCGGCGTCCACCTCGGCTAGCGTAAAGTTGGGTTCGACCGAACAGAATACGCTGCGGATGTCCGGCGGCGTGTAGGGCCGCAGGTAATTGGCGACCGTGGAGACCGTGCCGCCTTTTTGCTCCGGGGGCTGGGCGGCGAAGTCCTTGAAATACTGGCGCTCGATTTCCGCGGCGGCCTTCTTGTTCTCGCCCAGCCGCCCGAGCAGCATCGCGGTGTCCGTCGAAATGCAGAGCACATTGTGGATGTTGGACAGGGTCACCGGTAATTCGGCGGCCTCCAGCGCGTGCATGGCGTGAGTGATGGCATCGCGCGCCGTCTCCTTGAAAAAACTCTGGCCTCCGCGCTGGCCCGAGGCCGTCGCCGTATCGACGATTATTTTCGCATAGGTGCTCCACGGCACGTCGGGGTCGCCCAGCATGTTAAGCCGCAGGGGGGGCGACCATTTGGACGGTGGAATATGGCTGGGACGCACCCGGATGAGCCGCAAGGAGTCCTCCTGTCCCAGGGCTCGCGCCATTGCGGCCATCGGCTTCCAGAGGGCGCCCTTCGAATCCACCGCCAGGACACCGGTATCCGGCAAAGTCGAACGCAAGCCATGCACGATCGGCACAACCGCCCGGGCCGTCTTGCCGGTGCCGGTGGCCCCGGTGATGAAGAAATGACAGCACGCCTCGTCTCGAGTCCAGGTCAGGCCCCACAGGCGAAGCACAATGCCGCTGCTGCTTTCGCACGCTTCGACCAGCGCGCAATATGCCAGCCAGATCCCGGCTGACTCAGCGAGCATGGGCAGCCAGTAGCCCACCGGCCGCGCGACGCCGGCCTTCGCGGCCCAAGCGACGACGAAACACATTCCAGCCAGGCTGACGGAGCGGGCGTTCACGCCAGCAGCACTATGACCGAGGCCAGGACGCCGAGGGCGACGCCAATCAACAAGGCCGCCAGCAATTGCCGCCGCTGGGCCGTCTGGAAGTTGCGCGACAGCGGGGCCAGCGACTTTTCCAGGGACTGCAACTGGCTGACCGCCTGCGCGACCGGCTCCTTCAATTCCTTCTCGAACTGTTGGCCGAGCTGCGCTGGCTTCTGCTCCAGCGCGTCCTGCACCTCCGCGAGCACGGTGTTGACGCCTGCAACGGTGTCCGCCGCATCGGCCAAAGAATCAACCCGGGCATCGAGGGCACTCTTCAGTTCCACGATGGCCAGCTTCACCGTGTCTTCGCACGCTTTCATCCGGTTCCAGTGCCAGGCGATCAGCAGGAACACCGGGTCATTGGGCTGAAGCCGGTATTGAGTGACGACCCATTGCAGGTCTTCCGGCATAGTCGCCGGATCGAGCAGTTCCTCCGGCTTCATGCGACGAGCAATTCCCGGGCCTTGGCCATTTCCCCGGCCATGTGGGTGTGGAATCGGACGCAACGGGAGCGATCCAGCAGATGGAGTTGGGCGGCGGTGCGCCCCTTGCCGACCGTGAGGTTCGCGGTCTGCAGTTGATTGCGTGTCACCTCGGCCAGACACGGCACGTCGATTTCGACAGCCCGGAGCTCGCCCAACCGTTTCCGGGCATTGCTCTGATCAAACAGGCGCAGATTCGGGCCGTCGCGGAAGTTGCGGGCCACGAGCCAGCGGACGCGCCCGCCGTGGGTGTCGAGCAACTCGGCGATCTGGGAGTTCGCGTCCTTGTCGTCCGTCGCAATGATCACGAACACCAGCAGACAGTCGAACTGAGCCTGCAACTCGGGCAGTTGGGTTTCGTCCAGATACGCCAGCACCTTGCTCCCGCCGGAGGCGCGGTTGTCCACGAGCACGACGTCGGCCTCGTCCAAGGCGTGCACAATGCGGTCAAGGGTGCCCAGTTTGTCCGTGTCCACGTCGGTGTCGATGAACTCGGCCTCGGGGACCAGTCTTTGAAACGTGGAATTGGCGTGGTCCAGGTCGAAGGCTTTGACGGCGACCCCCTCCTCCAGCAGGTGGTCATGGAGCAGCGTGGCGATAAAGCTTTTGCCAATACCGCCCTTGTCCTGGGGAAAGAGAATAATGCGTTTGGTGGGTGTATTCATAAGGGTTCAGTAGTTATCCCGCGCGATCTTCGGCCCGCGCTTGCCGAGTATGGTGGGAGTGGCCGCCGGTGTGAGAGGTAACAGCGGGGTAACGGCGACCGGCTTGGGGCCGGTCTCGTTCTCCACCCGCTGCCGTTCCCGGAGGATCTCGCCCTTGGTGAAGGCGCGCCGACAGAAGACGCCAACGGCCGCCGACGAAACCTTGAGCCCGTGCCTGGTCAGGGTGGCGGCAATCTGTTCGTAACTCATGTATTTGGCCCGCCAGAGCAGCAGCACATCCCGGTAGGGGGCGAGCAGACCACGGGTATGCTCCGCCGGGTTGTAGCGGCGGGCGTCCTCCATCAGGCGGGCGTAAAGCGGGGTGTTTTCCATCAATTCACCTAATATAATAACGTATGGGCATAGAGAAAGCGAAAAGTGACGACACCCCATCGGTCGCGAGTAGCGGCAAAGTAGTGGTGAAGTAGTGGCCGAGTAGTGGCGGAACGAGAATTTCCTAACGGACGTTAGGGGAGGCGTGTGCCCTCTGGTATAGGTAGGTGGTGCGGCTTTTGCCGCTCAGTTCGCTGGCTGTTGATCAGTTGGAGTTGCGATGAAAAAATGTGCCGGCTGGGTCACTCAATGGGTTGGTTTGGGTGTTTCGGTGATGGCTGAACCGAGATTCGGCTCGAAAACGTATGGGTTATGAGTATGGGTTTAGAGATGGTGAGATTCGATCAACCCTGCTTTCTCGTGAAAGGTGCCGTGGAGTATTTCCGCGAGCACATGGCGTTGGGTGATTACCTGACGCAGGAAGGCCAGTCCGAGATGACCTGGGCGGGCAAAGGAGCTGAAATGCTCGGCCTGGCCGGTCAGTGCGACCTGACGCACTTCGAGAACCTGTGCCGGGGCCTGCACCCGGTGAGCGGTGAGAAGCTCATGGTCCGCAACAAGGGCGTCTCGCGCCGGGTATGCTATTTCGGGCAGGTATCTCCCCCCAAGGATGTCTCCATTTTACACTTGGTCGGCGGCGACCAACGGATTGCGGGTTGGTGGCGCGAGGCGGTGGCCGAGACCCTCCGTGAAATCGAGGCGGTGACCGCCACCCGTGTGCGCCGGGCCGGGGCCAACCAGGACCGCCAGACCGGGAACATGGTGGCGGCCATCGTCACTCATGACGCCAACCGGTCGCTTGACCCTCAGCTTCATACCCACCTGTGCGTCATGAACGTGACCTACGATGCCACGGAAAGCCGTTGGAAGAGCGTCCAGCCTACGGGCTTTTATCGGCATCAGGGCTATTTTCGCGAGGTTTGTTACAACCGGCTCGCGGCCCGGATGCTGGAGGCCGGTTACGAATTGGAGCCGGTGCGGCGAATTGGGTTCACCATCAAAGGCGTGCCCGCCGAATTGCGGGACACCTTCAGCAAGCGCCGAAGAGAGATTCTGCGGGAGGCCACCGAAACCACCTCCCAAGATGAACTGCAAAACATCGCGTTGCGCACCCGGGCGGGGAAAACCAATGCAACCGCCGCCACCCTGCGCGCCCGCTGGCTGGCCGAATGCGGCGGGCACCTCGAAACGCTCCGGGCGGTGATCGCCTCCGCGCAGGGTTCGCTCCGACCGGCATTGCTGGCCACGCTGCTCGATGCGGTGGATTCAGCCGGTGCCCATGTCTTTGAACGGCGCTCGGTCGTTGATGCACGCACGTTGCTGCGCGAAGCTCTCGTCGTCGGACGCGGGCAGGTGACGCTGGCGGCCCTGAAACAGGCGGTGGCCATCCGGGAGCGCGCCGGCGAGCTGATCCGGTCGGGGGACGAACTTGCCTCTCGCTCAGGGCTGGAGGCCGAAAAGGAGTTCACCGGCTGGGCCAGCGCGGAATTGAACCGGTGCGACAGGTTGGGGGCCAAGCCCGAGACGGCCGGCCTTGGGGAGGATCAGGCCAAGGCGATAACCGAGCTTTTGCGCTCCCATTCCCGCGTCACGATTCTGCAAGGCGACGCGGGGACCGGCAAAACAACGAGCCTCAAGGCCATCGTGGCAGGAATCGAGCAGAACGGCCTTCAGGTATTCGGTTGCGCTCCCTCCGCTGGCGCCGCGGACGTGCTACGCCATGAACTCACCCCGGTGGCGGACACGTTGCAGCAATTGCTGGTGAACGAGTCGCTGCAAAAGAAGGTCCGTGGCCGGGTAATCATCGTGGATGAGGCCGGCTTGGTGTCGGTGCGGGAGATGCGCGACCTCTGTCGGATGGCCGCTCTCAACGACAACCGACTGCTGCTGGTAGGCGACATCAAGCAGCATGGTTCCGTGGAGGCCGGCGATGCGCTCCGCGCGTTGCAAGAATACGCCCGCGTGCCGGTTTTCCGTCTCACAGAAATTCGCCGTCAGCGTGATCCCGAATACCGCAAGGCCGTCTCGCTTCTGGCGCGGGGTGATGCCTTCGGGGCATTCAACCACCTCAACCGGCTGGGGGCGGTTCGCGAACTGGCGGGCGGCGATGGCCTGTGGCACGCCGCAGCCGCCGACTACGTGCGAACGGTGCTTTCGGGCAAGAGCTGCCTCGCGATTTCTCCGGTGTGGCTGGAGATCCACCGGTTTAGCACCGCCGTGCGGGAACAATTGAAGCAGGCGGGACTGATCGCCCGGGAGGAACGCATGGTCGTTACGGTTCACCCGTTGAAGTGGACCCGGGAGGAGTGCCGGAGGATTCGTAACTACCAGCCGGGCGACGTGCTCACGTTCCATCAGGTTTGGGGCGATTTTAGGAAACATGAATCGCTTACGGTGGTGCGTCGGGAAGACCGGCATCTGTTGGTCCAGGATGCGTCCGGCCACGAGCACCGGCTTGATCCGGCCCGGGTTCGCGGGTTCGATGTTGGTTTGGCCAAAGAATTGCCCGTGGCGGTTGGCGACCAACTGCTCATGCGCGCGAATCTGGCCCCAGCCGGCGTTCGCAATGGGGATTTGGCTGAGGTGGCCGGCTTCGGTGAGGATGGCGGCATTGTCCTGAAGGACGGCCGTCAGTTGCCCGCTTGGTTCCGCGATTTTGCGCATGGCTACGCGACGACTTCCCACGCGGCCCAGGGCAAATCGGTGGATCGAGGTATTCTGCTCATGGCTGAAGCCGGCATCGCCGCGGGAAACTTGAAACAGGCTTACGTCTCAAATTCCCGGTTTCGCGAAAGCCAGATGATATACACGTCGGACAAACTGGCGGCGCGCGAGGCCATGATGCGCCCGGCGGACCGCATGCTGGCCATGGAGATGGCGGTTCCGACCACGGATGAGATCGCGCCGGCTCCGGAGCGCGAAGAAAACGCCCTCCGACCGGGGGTCAAGTCGAGCGCCGTGTCATCCTAAGATCGATGAGCATCGAACACCAACCCGGCCAGAAACCACTTGTGCCCGCGCCTCCGCCCACCTGGGGCGAAGTCGCCACCGATGACGAGAAGGCGAAGGTGGTCCGGTTTGTCATGGTGGATCGGGTGGTGACGTTTCCCGTTTCAGAGTTGAAGCGGTGGGAGCATGTCGCGGGTGAACCGGAGGTGCTTTGCATCAATGCGGGGAAGGAGCAGGTGGTCATCGAGGGGGCGGAACTTGGCGCCATTTGCGCGGCTCTCGACCTGAAGCGGCTTTGCGAGGTCCGGGTCAACCACGAGCGATCCAAAGCCCGGCCCGGTCCCCGGGTGCGCCGGATCGCCATTGAAACCGCATGACGTATGGCCCAAAAGAAACAAACAGAACAGCTCGATTTCCTCGGGCACCTAACCCATGAGAGAACTCCTGATTTACGGACGAATGGCGGAAACACACTGGCGGGAACATCGCCCGCGGATGGTGGCGGAACTGGAGGAGGAAAACCGCCTGCAGGCGGCGTTGCTGGACGCGCAGGAACAGACGACGGCGGACATGGAGCGGCTGATCCGGCAATTCACGCGCCAGGGACTGACGCCGCAGCAGGCGCACGACCAGGCTTGGGAGCTGGTGCGGGAGAAATACATCCTGCTGCCGCCGGAAGCGAAGGAGTAGCCCGCAACGCAGCCAACTACCGCATCACAGACGCCGACCGGCTGGGCGAAGGCCCGTTGCGCCGGAAATTTGAGCAGAATGTCGCCGCCCTCGAACTGTTGTTTCAAATCGAGGCGGAACGGCGCGGGGCGACGGACGCGGAGAAGGCCGTCCTCGTCAAATACACCGGCTGGGGTGGCTTGCCGCAGGTATTCGCAACGCCCGCCGAGGCTCCGGGCTGGGAGAAAGAACAGAAGCGGCTGAAGGAACTGCTGGAACCGGCGAGCTTCGACTCGGCCCGGGCGACGGTGCTCAACGCTCACTACACGTCCCCCACGGTCATTCGGGCGATGTATGCGGCCGTCAGCCGGCTCGGATTCACCCATGGGCGCGTGCTAGAGCCCGCGTGCGGCCTCGGTCACTTCTTCGGTCTGATGCCGGAGGAGATGGCCTCCCGTTCCCAGCTCACCGGCGTCGAGATCGACCGGGTCACGGCCCGGTTGACGGCCTTGCTCTATCCTGACGCGGAGATTCACCCGCAGCCGTTCGAAGAGACGACGCTTCCGACCAACAGCTTTGACCTGGCTATTTCCAATGTGCCCTTCGGCGACTACTCACCGTTCGACCCGAAGCTGAACCGTCGGAAGTTCAAGATTCACGACTACTTTTTCGTCGCGGCGGCGGAACGCGTGCGCGCGGGCGGGCTCATCGCCTTCATCACCACGCGCGGCACTCTCGACAAGCAGTATCCCCATCTGCGCGAGGCAGTCGCCCAGCAATGCGATCTGGTGGCTGCGATTCGGCTGCCGAACACCGCGTTTAAGAAGAACGCCAACACGGAGGTCACGACCGATATTGTGATTCTGCGGAAAAGGGCATCGGGAGAGAAACCGACCGGGCCGGCATGGCAGGAGAGCCGTCCCGTGCCGGGTGGCACGGAAGGAAAGCCGATCTTTCTCAACGAGTATTATCATGAGCGTCCGGCCATGATGCTCGGCAAGCTGGAGCAGGTGGAGCACGGGATGTATGGCCGCGATGAGGTCACGCTTGAGCCGGACGGTCGCGAATTGGGCGAGGCACTTGCGGCTGCGATTGTCGATTTGCCAGAAGGCATCTACCGGCCGCTCACGGAGGCTCAGGCGGCAGCCCAGCGGCAGACAATTCCGGTGCCGCCGGGCGTGAAGCCTAACGCCTACGTCCTGACCGACCATGGCGGGGGTGGCATCGCGGTCCGTGAAGGTGAAGAACTGCGGCTGCTGACAGAGCTTTCGCCCATGACGGCGCGGCGCATCCGGCGGTTGATCCATGTGCGGGATGCCGCCCGCGAATGCTTGCAGTTGCAGGTTGCGGACCGGCCTGAACCGGAGCTGGCCGCCTCCCGGTTCAAGCTGAACCAGGTGTATGACTACTTCGTCGGACAATTCGGGGCGATCTCGCAGTCGGCCAATTCGCGCGTGTTCGCAGGAGATCCCGACATGCCGTTGCTGCTGTCGTTGGAGAACTACGACGAAGCCAGCAACACGGCAGCGAAAACCGCCATCTTCCGGGAGCGGACGATCCAGCGCCGGGCGGCGGTGACAAGCGTCGGAGGGGCCAAGGAGGCTCTCGTAGTCACCTTGAGCGAACGAGGCCGGGTGGACCTAGAGCACATCGGCCGGCTCTTGGGCAAGCCCGAGGCCGAGTTCCTGCCCGAGTTGCAGGGGGCAATCTTCCACAACCCAGTCACGAAGCGTTGGGAGTCCGACGACGAATACCTCTCCGGTAATGTCCGAGAGAAGCTCGCCGTGGCGGAGCGGGTCGCCCGGGAGGACGAGCGCTACCGGCTCAATGCCGAGGCGTTGCGCGAGGTTCAGCCGGCGGATTTGAAGGCGACGGAAATTGACGCCCGGCTGGGGGCGGCGTGGATCCCAGCGGAAGATGTCGTGGCGTTTGGGCAGGAGATTCTGCGGGTTCACGGTCGCCATGACGTGCGGGTCAGCCATGTGCCGCAGTTCGCCCTGTGGACGGTCGAGGTCAGCCACTATGCCAAGACCGGCGTCGCTAACAAAAGCGAATGGGGCACGGCTAGGGTGACAGCGCACGAACTGTTGGAGGCGGCGCTCAACCTGCGCACACCGACCGTTTACGATTACGACGAGGAGAAAAAGCCGCACGTCAACGCGGTGGCCACGGAGGCCGCCCGCGAAAAACAGCAGAAGCTCAAGGACCGGTTTGCCGAGTGGATATGGCAGGATGACGCCCGGCGTGAGCGGCTCGTGGCCTTCTACAACCGCGAATACAATCACACCCGGTTGAGGATTTTCAGCGGCGAGCACCTGACGCTGCCAGGGGCGAGTCCGGCAATTACACTACGTCCGCACCAAAAGGCCGGGATCTGGCGCGTCCTGCAAACGCCCAATGCGCTGCTGGCCCACGTCGTCGGCGCGGGCAAGACGTTCACGATGGCCGCCGCGGCGATGGAGCTGAAGCGGCTCGGGCTGGCGAGGAAGCCCATGTTCGTGGTGCCGAATCACATGCTCGGGCAGTTCAGCACCGAACTGCTGACGCTCTATCCAGGGGCCAACGTGCTTGTTGCGGGGAAAGATGATTTTGCCAGTGCCCGGCGCCGCGAGCTGATGGGCCGCATCGCCACCAACAATTGGGATGCAGTCATCGTCACGCATTCCGGTTTTGAGCGCCTGCCGATGTCGGAGCGCGCGCAAAAGGAGTTCCTGACGGAGCAACTGGTCGAGCTGGAGGAGTGCATCCGTGAGCAGAAGGGCAAGATGAGCGGCTCCTCGGATACCCGGATGGTGAAGCAGCTTGAGCGGGCGAAAAAGAAACTGGAAGGGAAGATCAAAACGATGGCGGCGGTGCATCGGAAAGACGACACGCTCACGTTTGAGGAGATCGGCGTGGACCGGCTCTTCATCGACGAAGCCCAGGCGTTCAAAAATCTGTTCTACGTGACGAAGATGACCCGCGTGGCCGGACTGCCACAGACGGCTTCGGAGCGGGCGTTCGATATGTTCCTCAAGGTTCAGCACGTTCAGCGGATGAACAGTGGCGCGGGCGTCGTGTTTGCCACGGGCACCCCGGTGACGAACACGATGGCGGAGATGTTCACGATGCAGCGTTACCTACAGATGGAGGTGCTACGCCGGCAGCACTTGCAGCATTTCGACGCCTGGAGCGGGTCGTTCGGCGAAACGGTGTCAGCGATGGAGCTGGCCCCGGACGGCGCCGGCTACCGGCTCAACACCCGCTTCGCGCGATTCGTGAATGTGCCGGAGCTGATGCACCTGTTCCGGCAGACCGCGGATGTCCAGACCGCGGACATGCTCAAGCTCCCGGTGCCGGAGCTGGAGGGTGGCAAACCGCAGGTTATCCGGGCGCCCGCGACGCCCGAGTTGAAGGGTTTTGTCCAATCCCTCGCCAAGCGGGCGGAGAAATTGAAGACCGGCCTCGTCGATCCGAAGGAGGACAACATGCTCAAGATCACCGGGGAGGGCCGCAAGGCGGCGCTCGACCTGCGGATCATGCGTCCGGCCACGCCGGATCATCCCGAGTCCAAGGCGAATCTCGCCGTCCGGGAAATCTACAGCATCTGGCAGGCGACGGGCGAGCAGCGGCTGACCCAGATGGTGTTCTGCGACCTCTCTACTCCGCAGGCGGAAGGCCGCCGGCTGTCGGTCTATCAGGACATCAAGGCCAAGCTGGTCTCGCTCGGAGTGCCGGCGGACGATATCCAGTTCATCCAAGACCATGATTCCGACGCGGCGAAGACCTCCCTATTCAAGGACGTCCGCAGCGGTCGGGTCCGCATCCTCATGGGCTCGACCCAGAAGATGGGGGCCGGGACGAACGTGCAGGCGAAGCTGGTGGCGCTGCACCACCTCGACGCGCCGTGGCGGCCGGCAGACATCGAGCAGCGTGAGGGACGCATCCGCCGGCAGGGCAATACCAACGCTACGATCAAAATCTTCCGCTACGTTACCGAGGGCAGTTTCGACGCCTACATGTGGCAAACCCTCGAAACGAAGGCAAAGTTCATCTCGCAGGTAATGACGGGCGAAACGACGGCCCGGCGCATCGAGGATCTGGACGCACCGGCCCTAACGTATGCGGAGGTCAAGGCCATAGCCTCCGGCAATCCGATGATTGTGGAGAAGGCGAAGGCGGATGCCGAGGTCATGAAACTCTCGCGGCTCCGGGCCGAGCACGCCGAAAGTCAGTTCTCCCACCGCGGCCGGGTGCGGGTGATGGAGCAGGATGTGGCCCGGCTGGAGCGGCAGCTGGTCGCCACGGAGAAGGACGTGGTCGCGCGCCAGGACACCCAGGGCGACAAATTCAGGATCGTGCTCGACGGGGAGGTTTTCACCGACCGGGTGAAAGCAGGGTCGGCGCTGATCTATCTGGTGGAGGACCACCGCACCGACCACCTGCTGGGCCGGCCCTCGCCGGCCGTGCTGGGCGAGTTTGCCGGCTTCAAACTCGAGTATCGTTCAACCTTGGCGGACAAGGTGACACTGCGCGGGGCCTCGGAGTATGTCGCCACCGTATCGCCGTCCCCGGTAGGGACAATCGGCTCGCTGGAGCACGCGGCCCGGTCAGTGGAGGACCAACTCCAGCGCACCCGCCAGGAGATCGCCCGGACGAGAAGCGAGCTGGGAGAATTGGCCAAGCTGGCCGGCGGGGTGTGGGAGCACGAGGAACACTACCGCACGCTCATCAAACGGCAGGCGGAGCTGGTGGACGCGTTGGATCTGACGAAGAATCAGGCCGCCGGGCAACTTGCCACGGAATCGGAGGAGACGGAAACCGTTGCCAGTCCGAGCCCGGAAGAAGAAGCCTCCGAAGAGGCCGGAATTGAAGCGGCGGGGCCGGCGGCAACGCCGGAGTATTTTGAAGATCAGGCACCGGAATTACAGGCCCAACAGCGCGCCCGGCGACGGGCGGAGATTGAAGCCATCGGCCGCATGGAGTTTCCCGTTGCCGCCATGTTCGACGGCAAGTCCGTCACCATTCTCGGTCCCGTTGATCGTTTCTCCCCCTACAAGGAACAGGCCACGGGCAAGGAAGACCCCTTTCAACTCATGGTGCAGCCGTCGAAGGGCAAGCGATTCATCACCCTTGCGAGCGGCCTCCAGGTGAACGGCAAGCCGCTCGTGACGCGGGTGCTGCCGATGCGGGAGAAGCCGAATCCCTTTGTCGTTGCCGGACCACGCGGAAAGCCGGCGAAGACGCACCCGAAAACCAAAGCGGCACCCGCGACCGCGAAGGTCCCCTGCAAGTCCCTTCCACCTGAATTGATGTCGCCGCAGCAATTCAAGGCGGCGGGACTCGGCCCGGCCAATGATGCGATTGTCCTGAAGGCCGCGCGCCAGAGTAAACCGGTTTCGGCGCTGGCCGTGGACGAATACAATCTCAGCACTTCGCTCCCGAAAGGATATGTGCGCGAGGGCGAGCGCTTTGTATTCAAGGCGTCGCGAAGCGCGCGGTCGGAGCGGACCAAGACGGAATTGGCTGAAACGATCTGTCACCCGGCCGCTCGCAGTCCGTCGAAGATGCGGATGAGCGCCTGATCGTATGCCTGCACGATCCAGACTCGACGACATCGACCGCTTGACCGAAGGGGAACGGTTGGCGCGGATCTGCGCCCTTCTGTGCAAGGCCATCGCGCAGAGTGATGCTCAGCGGGTCGTAGAGGTGTCCGGGGAGGATGCGCCCGGCCCCTCACCGCGTGGGTCTGATATGCCCGCACACCCCAACGACGTCCGAGTCATCCAATACCTCACGTTGATCGGCGAGGCCGGCCCTGAGCAGATTCGTGCCACCCTGAACCTTACCCGGTGGGAAAAAGACCAAGCCCTGCGAAGATTGGTCCAGGAAGGGCGAATCGCCGCCCATGGACAGACCCGCAAACTCACCTATCGGCTGAGTCATCAGCCGGCTCATGTGGCCCATCTGGGTCGAAATTGACCCGCCGTGCCATGAAAAATCCTCCTGTCGCAGCGACTGTATCCAACTCGGAGGTGCCGGTAGCCATTTACACCCGCGTCTCCACGGACAACCAGGTTGGCGGGCGGTTCGATTCACTGGAAAGCCAGGCGACCATCTGCCGCGACGTCATCAGCAAGCGCGCGGCCGATGGCTGGCATGAGGTCGCCTGCTTTACCGACGCCGCATATTCCGGTGGGACGATGGACCGGCCGGGCATTCGGGCGTTGAAGCGACAGATCGAGGCCGGTGAGGTTAAAGTCGTGCTCATCTACAAGCTGGAGCGGGTGCTAAGGTCGACGGACGAATGGGTTCCATTTCGCGCGTTTCTGTTGAAGCACGGCTGCCGGCTAGAAAGCGCCACTGAGGACCTTTCTGAGGCGACCGCCTCGGGTCGGCTGAAGAACAACGTCCTGATGAGCGTCGCCGAATACGAAAGGCAGAACACTGCAGAAAAGACCCGGGCCAAAATGGAGCAGCAGGCGAAGAAGGGCTATTGGAACGGAGGAATGGTTCCGTTTGGGTATGCCTATGACGAAAAAGCCCAGACGCTGCATCCCGATCCGGTCGATGCACCTATCGTCCGGCGCATTTTCGAGCACGCAGCGACCCTAGGTTCATTGACAGAACTGGCCAACACGCTGAACGGCGAGGGACGGCGCACCAAGGAACGGGTTTTTAACCGGCGCGAAGGGAGCCAACAGACAGTTGGGGGGCGACTGTTCCGGTCTGATGGACTGCGCTTGATCGTGCGTAATGTCATCTACCGGGG
Organism: Candidatus Didemnitutus sp.; assembly: GCA_030682505.1. Classification (GTDB taxonomy): domain Bacteria; phylum Verrucomicrobiota; class Verrucomicrobiia; order Opitutales; family Opitutaceae; genus Didemnitutus. The sequence goes on from JAUXOH010000245.1 coordinate 38,662, forward strand.
CGCGGTGAAGTTTGCCGGCCACGAATATGCCGCGCGCCATGAGCCTCTCGTGCCGCCGGAACTTTGGGAGCGGGCCAATGCCGCAGTCTTGAAAACGGAACCGCGGGCGGCGGATCTCATCGTCGAGCGTGACCGGCATACCAATCTGTTGAAGGGACTCGCATGGTGCGGCCATTGTCAGCGGGCGATGGTTCCACATCAGAGCGGAAAACCAAATGCCACCGGGAAACCTTACCGCTATTATTATTGTGGCTATGTCATGCGCGAACGCCGGCCCGATGCCTGCGCTGTCGGGCGTCTCTCTGCGGACGGGTTGGAACGGGCCGTGATCGGTTTCCTAAGCGAAGTCGGGAAGCATCCCAAATTAATTGCCGGTGTGGTTGACGAGTCGCGCAGCCGGAACCGGGGGGATCGCCATGCTTTGCGGGCAGACCTGGAGAAATCCGAGGCCGCACTGAAGAAAGCGGCGGGGGAGCTGTCCAATTGCGTGGATGCGGTGGCGAAAGGTGGACTCGATGTTCTGGGCGATGCGCTGACGCGGCGCGTCCAGGAATTGCGCTACCAGCACCAGCAACTGACGAATGAGTGCCAACAGCGGCGGCAGGCATTGGTGGCGTGCGAGACTGCTATTTATGATGAGCAACGCATCCGCCAGTCCATCGAACAGCTCGGCACACTCCTCCCGCGACTCTCCCCGGAAGAGCGAAAGGAGCTGGTTCGGCTGTTCGTTCTGCGGGTCGAACTGCGCAACCCGACGACGCGGACGCAACGGACGGACCTGGGCGAGGCGCAGGACCGGCGGCTGGCCTTGAAGATCAAATTGAGCCTCCCCGAACTGGTTCAGGGGGTTGAGACCCGTGACCAATTGAGTTCCGGCTGGGCGAGCCGGCAGCGGCCCATCGCGGCCCGAGGTGTCAGTTTTGACGCGAGGGTGGATTTTACCCACGCCATGCAAGGGGAGGTTACGATCCTGACACCCTTCCAGCAGGTGTTCCGAAACGGTGCCATAGTGCCGCGCAAGGCTTCACCCGAGCCCAAGGTGCAACACGCCATTGTGCGCGCCCGCAAATGGCAGCAGATGTTGGAAGCCGGCAAGGTGGCCAATCGCGTCGCGCTGGCGAAACAGCTTGGGATCACTCCGGGAGCCGTGACTCGGATACTTAAACTTTTGGAAGTGATGCCGGATATACAGCGGTTCCTTGAGTCCCTGAACACGAAGCAGGCCAACCGGCATTTCACCATTAAGAAGGTCGGCAGTCTCGCGTGCTTGCCTCCTTCCGAGCAACTTATCGAGTTTAGAAAGATGCGCGCAGCCTTCGCGCCGCGCATGGGCGCGTAGCATAACAGGCCCCACATCAACCATTGCAGGTCGGCGGCGGCGACCGTGCGCTGCTTATCCGCTTTTTTGTTCCGCTTTGACATTGCTCATTACTTGGCGCTTTTGCGGTGAACCGCTTGGCGCACGGAGCAACCGGAGCGCGTTGGCGACGACAAGTAATGTCGCGCCGGTGTCGGCTAGAATTGCCAGCCAAAGACTGGCGTGGCCGATCAGCGTTAGAACTAGGAAAATGGCCTTCAGACCCAGTGCGAAGGTGATGTTGAACCGGATGATCCCCATGGTGCGACGACCCAGCCGGATCGTCTCGGCGATCTTGCCGAGATCGTCCTTCATCAGGGCGATGTCGGCGGTTTCAATCGCCGCATCGGTGCCCGCTACGCCCATGGCGATGCCGATATTGGCCGTCGCCATTGCCGGCGCATCGTTCACGCCGTCACCGACCATGCCCACGATACCGTATTTTTCACGGAGCGCTTTGACGGCGGCAACCTTGTCGTCAGGCAAAAGGTCGCCTCGCGCCTCGTCGATTCCAACCTGACGGGCAATGAAGTCCGCGGTGCGTTGGTTGTCGCCGCTAAGCATGATTACCTGTTCCACGCCGGCCGCATGCAACGCGGCAATGGAATCCTTGGCGTCGGAGCGCAGGGTGTCGCCAATCGCGATGATCCCGAGCACTTCGCCCTGACAGCCATCGTGCGGCCGATGCCCGACGACCACCACGGATTGACCCTTCTCCTCGATGGCGGCGAGCCGCCGTTCGATCTCATCACTGCAGACGCCGAGTTCGTGCGCGAAACGATGATTGCCGACGAAATAGGGATGACCTTCCACGGTCCCCTCCGCGCCACGTCCGCTGCGGTTCTGATAGTTTTCCGCGCGATGAAAGCTGACCTGCTTTTCACTGGAGTAAGCCACCACCGCCTTGGCGAGAGGATGGGCCGAATGATCGTCAATGGCAGCGGCGATGCGGAGCACATCGGCTTCGGTGGGGGCGTTGACCAAATCGACCCCCTGAACCTTTGGCTTTCCCTCGGTTATCGTCCCCGTCTTATCCACCGCCAATCCCTTGAGACGACCGATGGTTTCAAGGTGGGCACCACCCTTCACCAGCACACCCCGTTTGGCCAGCGCCGTGAGACCGGCGACGATGCTGACCGGCGTGGAAATTACCAATGCGCACGGACAGGCAATGATCAGCAGCACGCAGGCGCGATACAACCAGATGTTCCAGTCGCCGTTCATGAACACCGGCGGAACCAGAAAGATCAGAAAGGCGACCACCGTCACCGCGGGCGTATAATAGCGGGCGAACACGTCCACAAAGCGCTGGGTGGGGGCTTTCTGTTCCTGCGCTTCCGCGACCAGCCGGATGATGCGGGCCAGCGTGGTGTCCCCGGCGGCCTTCGTGACCTTGATCTCTAGGGAACCCTCTCCGTTGATTGTCCCGGCGAAGACCGTGTCGCCGGGCTTCTTGTCCACGGGCACGGATTCGCCCGTGATCGGTGCCTGGTTGACGGCGGATTCGCCCGCCAGCACCTCCCCATCGAGAGGAATGCTCATGCCGGATTTCGTCGCCACGGTCTCGCCCAGCGAGATCTGATCGACGGACACCTCCGTAAACCGTCCATCCCGTTTCACCATGGCCACCTTCGGCGCCAGTTCCAGCAGGGCCTCGGTGGCCCGGCGCGCACGGCGATCAGCCCAGCCCTCCAGCCATTCTGCCACGCCAAAGAGAAAAACGACGGCCGAAGCCTCCACCCATTCACCGATCACTGATGCACCGATGGCCGCGATGACGACCAGTAGGTTAATATCTGGTCGCATCTGTCGAGCAGCCTTCCAAGCCTTGGGCAATAGAAACCAACCGCCCGCCGCCATGGCCGAGAGAGAAATCCCCGCAACCATCGAACCCGGAGCTTTGCCCCAAAGGCTAATCAAGCCTGCCAATACCAACACTCCGGAAATCACGAGACTGATTGATTCCACACGACTACTCTCATGCGTGTGGCCCTCATGGTCAGCGTGGCCTTCGTCGTCATCGTGGGCATGTCCGGCTGGCGCATCGTGACCCGTTCCGGGTTGTGGCTTCTCGCGTCCATCGTTTTTTGGAGAGTTGTCGGATGTTTTCATAAAAGCGGGCGGGCCTTGGCTTCGTTGCCGGTGCGGAAGCGACGCATCCGCCACCAGAACCGGATCGCCTCGAAACCGGCCCCCAACATGAAGCCGGCGACTCCGGTTCCCATCATTATGAACATGTTTGGTTTTAAGCACAGTTCGATACCCAATCCGACGATCCACCCGACGACAATGCCGGCGAGGATGCCAGTCATGGCGTATTCCGGTTTTGGAACGCGCTGGCGTCGTTTGCCTCGCAACTGGTAAGCTGTCTTCATCGCATGGTCAGTCATTTTACGCCGGTCAAGGTTGCGTCGTGGCGGGGCTGGCAACTTCGTTGTAATCGACTTCCGAGAGCCCCATCGCCGTGCGCAAACGGGCCAGTGCAACGTTGTGACTGTAGTAGGCCCGGAGTTGGTTGGTCCGTGCGGTCGTCAGCGCCACCTGCGATTGCAGCAAATCGAGTTGAGGTGTCATGCCTGCCTGGTAACGCGTCAGGGCGATGCGCACCGCTTCCTCGGCCTGCTTGACCGACTGCCGGGTGGCGCCGACCAGTTCGGTTGCTTCCTCCAAGGAGGACAGGCCACGGCGCACCTCGACCTGCACGGCGAGTTCTGCGGCACCAAGCGCGAGACGCGCTTGCTCAATCAAGGATTCGGCCTGCCGGATCTTCCCGGCGGTGGCGCGGGGGTTGCCGGTCCACTGTCCTTCGGCTCCGGCGCGCAGACCGCGCCGTGAATCGCTGAAACTTTCCGTGGGGCCTTTGCGCAGTTCACCACCGGCGGTCAACGCAAGGCTGGGATAGAAGTCGGCACGGGCCGTCAACTCACCGGCTTCGGCGGCATCAACAAGCTTGGCGAGTCGCTGTAACTCCGGACGGCCCGTGCGCGCGGCAGCGAGCGCGGCCGAGAGTTCAGGGCTCGATGATTCGATGGTGAGTGATCCGATGAACTCCGGGGTTTGGTCGGAGGATTGGTCGCGAGCGGGCACCAAGCCAATCGCCTGGCGCAGTTCATGGGTGGCCAGACGATAGTCGTTGCGCGCCTTGATGAGCGGCGGCTGGGCATTGGCCAAGGCCACTTCGGCGCGAAGCTGCTCGAATTTCGAGACCGAACCCGCCTCATAACGATTCGTGACATCAGTCAATTGGTGCTGGAGCAGTTCCAGATTTTGCTCCTGCACCTTGATATCCTCACGGGCGAGCAGGACCGTGTAGAAACGGGTGCGCACATCCAGCAATGCCGAATTAACGGTTTCCTGCAGACCGAAAACAGCCGCTTCTCGGGTATGCTTCGCGGCATCGATTGCCGACCTGATACCGCCTCCGGCATAGACTATCTGGCGGACTGTGAAATTCATCCGCCAGAAACGACCCGACGGAATGATGATCAGTTGTCCGGTGTTCTGAGTGCCAGTCTGAAAGGACTGGAGGTTGCTTTTTTGGAAACTGCCTGCGGCCGACACATTCGGGAGGGCCGCCGCACTGACCGTGGTGACAATACCCTCATGCTCCCGGATGTTCTCCCGCGCCCGCCGGATTGCGAAGTTATGATCAAGCGCAAAAGCCAGTGCCTGTTCGAGATCGAAGCGGTTCGGCACGACGTTCCCCATGGCGGGCGCTGCCGAGATAATCGACCCGACGCCGGGAGACAGCATGAGAACAAACACCAGCCTGATATTCATTTCAGGGGTATTTGAAGTCGTGGGATTCGGAGGCCCCCTCACTTTCACTCGTGAACAAACTCAGTAGCACAATGAAGTTGTGCGGTGGGCGAACCGTCGCGGTGGAAACAAGGGTCATGCC
>JAUXOH010000249.1 GCA_030682505.1 Candidatus Didemnitutus sp.
AGGGCCGGTTCGGCATCCGCTGGTGCGGCGCGCTTAAGGAAGGCGGCGATGATCAGTGCCATGATCAAGCCGACAATACACATGCCCACAAAGGTCATGACGGCGGTCATCGTGGGGCCCATCATGGCGCGGGTCATGTTCTCGGCCTGCTCCATTTGGGTGTCGCTCAGGCCGGCCTCCGCCCACTTGCCGCGCAGGATCTCCAGCTGATAGTCGGCGAAATTCGTATTGATGAACTTGTAGTGGATGAAGGAATAGATGCTCGTCATCAGCCCGGAGAGCAGTGAGATCACGAATCCGGCGCCCACGGCCTGACCGTAGGAAATCGCGTGGTGGGGGTTTTCTTCGCGCACGGCCTTCACGCCCATCCAGAGCACGACGAAGACGAGGGCGAAGCCGACCCATTGGATGTACTGGCCGGTGGCCAGTTTTTCGGTTTGGTAGCCCGTGAAGTACATCAGGAGGCTGAAGACCGCCTGGATAACCGTCAGGGTGAGTGCGAAGGTGAATTTTGTGCCCATGTGCGGAATTTGCCGGGAGAAGACCCGCGAGGCAATCCCGGAGGGACGGTCGGTAGCAAGTCGGGGACGGACGGCAGGACGGCTGGCTACACTTACTCCTCGCCGACGTCCCGCGATTCGGCAGCCTGACCCGGTCGGTGTTTTCCCCAACCCCCACGCACCCCATACCCCATGGCTGGACTTGATTTTAGTTCCAACGACCCGAAGGAGCAGGAAGACGACACCATGATCGCGCACAATGCTCGTATCGGCGTCATTCTCTTCCTGATTTATGCGGCTTTCTACGGTGGATTCATGCTGCTCAGTGCTTTCTGGCCCGGGCTCATGAGCCGTCCGGTGCTGGGCGGGGTCAATCTCGCGGTGATCTATGGCTTCTCGCTCATCGTCGTCGCAATTTTCGAAGCCCTCCTTTATTTGAAGCTCTGCCGCACGCCGGAACGGGGAAGGTTGAAATGATCCACGAGACCTCGCTTGTTGCTGTCCTGATCTTTCTTTTCTTCGCCGGCTCGGTCCTGGCCATCAGCTTCTATCTCGGCGGCAAGGCCAAGTCCGCCAAGGGCTATTTTGCGGCGGGCGGGAACATCCATTGGGCGGTCAACGGCATCGCCTTCGCGGGTGATTACCTTTCCGCTGCGTCGTTCCTCGGGATTTGCGGCATGATCGCATTCTTCGGTTACGACGGGTTCCTGTATTCCGTCGGTTATCTCGCCGGTTGGATCGTTGCGTTGTATATCGTGGCGGAGCCGCTGAAACGGCTGGGCCGGTTTACCTTTGCCGATGCCCTCGACAGCAAGTTCAACTCACGGGGCATCAAGCTGACCGCCGCGATCAGCACGCTCGTGATCAGCTGTTTTTATCTGATCCCGCAAATGGTGGGCGCCGGGGCCCTCGTGCAACCGCTGCTGGGGATTCCTCATTACGTGGGCGTGCTGGTCGTGGGTTTGATCGTGACGGTGATCGTCATGACCGCCGGCATGGTCTCAACCACGTGGGTGCAGTTCATCAAGGGCCTGTTGCTCGTCGTCCTCTGTGCGGTCATGACGATCATGATTCTGGTTCGGGGCGTGCGCACCGACCCCTACGCGTGCGCCGACCCGGCAGCCGGCCGGGTCTTTGAGGCAAATGCACCCGAGGCGTCGGTTCTGGATGCCGTCGGCACGGCCGTTCTGCCCGAGGAGGGCGGGTGGATCGGCAAGCCTTACGTCCGCACGAAGGCGATCGCCACGGGTGAGATCAAGGTCTGGCGCCAGACCGCCACGGGAACCTTTTCCGAAACGCAAACACTCACCGTGCGTCCGGACGGCGGAAAACTGGCCAACGGACTGCCTCACGGGAAAGGTGCGGGGGAACGTGATCTCCTGCCGGTGGGCTATGCCTCCCGGTTGCCGGGTGGAGTCACCGAGACCGGCCCGCTGGGGCCGGTGGAATTCATCCGCACGATGCAGCAGAGCGAAGTGGTCTTGTGGCGCGCGGAAAAGATCGCGGAATCTGACGGAGCCACCACCACGGTCTATTTCCAGAAACCGTCCACCGGGGAGGATTTTCTCGCGCCGGGTTCGAGCCCGACCTTCGGCAAGGTCCGGGGCACCAAGTTCACCGACAAGCTCGATTTTCTGTCGCTCATGTTGGCGTTGTTTTGCGGCACGGCGTCGCTGCCGCACATCCTGATCCGCTACTACACGGTGAAGGACCAGGCCAGTGCCCGGAAAAGCACGGTCGTGGGGATCGCCGCGATCGGGTGCTTCTACGTGCTCACGCTTTACCTCGGACTGGGCGCGATGACGAGCGGCGCGCTCGATGTCACCGACTCCAACATGTCCGCCCCGCTGCTCGCCCGGAGCTTCAACGAGTTTCTTTTCGCCATCATCTCGGCCGTGGCGTTCACCACGGTGCTGGGCACGGTCAGCGGGCTGATCATGGCGGCGAGCGGGGCGGTCGCCCACGACCTGATGACCAATGTCCTGAAGATGAAGCTGGATGATTTTCAAAAGGTCCGCGCGGCCAAGATCGCGGCGCTGTGCGTCGGCGTGGTGGCGATTGTCCTCGGCATTCTCTTTGCCAAGATGAACGTGAACTTCCTGGTCGGCTGGGCCTTCAACATCGCCGCCTCGGCCAATCTGCCCTCGCTGGTCATGTTGCTCTTCTGGAAACGCACGACCAAACAAGGCATCACGGCTGCGATCCTCGTCGGCATGGTTACGTCCTTGGGCTGGATTCTGCTGAGTGCCCAGGCGTTCCGGGATGTTTACGGAATCGATCCGGCGCAGGCATTGGTGCCATTCAGCCAGCCGGCGATCGTCACCATCCCGCTTGGATTCCTGGTCCTGGTGGTCGTGTCGCTGCTGACTCAACCGAAGCAGCCGGCAGTTCCTCCTGACCGCCGGTGACCGTGGGTCGCTGAGCGGGCAAGCAGAATTGGGCGAGGCCAAGGAAGCCTTCGGCGGTTGTCGCCATCCAGCACGCGGCCGAGTCCGCCGAGGAGGGATCCTTCCTCGCGTCCGCCGCGACCGGTCTGCGGTGCCGCTGCGACAATACGGCCGGCGAGGCGCGAGAAGGGCAGCGATTGCAGCCACACCTTGCCCGGGCCGCGGAGCTTGGCGAAGAACAGACCTTCGCCGCCAAAGAGCGCGGTTTTGATGCCGCCGACAAACTCGATGTCGTAATCCACGCTGGGCTGGAGCGCGACCAAGCAACCGGTGTCGACGCGCAAACCTTCGCCCGGGGCGAGTTCGCGTTCGTAGAGGGTGCCGCAGGCATGGACAAAGGCCATGCCGTCGCCCCGCAGTCGCTGCATGATGAATCCTTCGCCACCGAAGAGACCCGCCCCGATGCGTTTTTGAAAAGCGATGCTGATGTTCACGCCCTTCGCGGCACAGAGAAAGGAATTTTTCTGCGCGATGATTTCGCCACCCATCTGGCGGAGATCCATCGACATGATCTTGCCGGGGTAGGGGCCACCGAACGCGACGCTGCGCTTCTGGCCGCTGCGATTGTGAAATACCGTCATGAACAATGATTCCCCCGTGAGCACGCGCGTGCCGGCGCCGAGCAGCGAGCCGAGCAAACCGCGGTTCTGTTCCGAGCCATCACCGAAAATGGTCTGCAACTCGATGCCGTCGTCCATGAACATCATCGCGCCCGCTTCGGCGACGACGGCTTCGTTCGGATCGAGGGAAATTTCGACAAGCTGCATATCATCGCCGCCAATGCGGTAATCAATCGTGTGCATTGAATTCATAGTGGGAGAACCCGCGTAGCGCAGAAAAGTCGCAAGCGCGTTGTTGGGATCTCGAGTGAGATTTTTCCCGCGTCGTCGCACCGCCGCGCTCGTTGCGCGTGAACTTGCGTGGAGAAAGCGGCGACTTTGGTCGCGGAAAAAAAGCGCATCACACCCCGTCGCGCGAAACGTGCCGCCGAAAACTTGAGTAAAATTTGCGGCAACTTGCCATTATCGCATTTACAATGCCGCCAATTGGATACATCGGTTGTTCACAAGTTATCCACGTCAATGGAAAGCACACTAAGCGGGCTATTTACTCACTCGCAGCGTCA
>JAUXOH010000277.1 GCA_030682505.1 Candidatus Didemnitutus sp.
AACCTGCTCGAACACCTCGAAGGTAAGATTCTGGGCCTCGTCGACGATGAGCACGATCTCGCGTCCGGCCGCGATGCGCTCGAGCAGCACCTTGTTCATCTGGGCGACGAGATCGTTCTTGCTGCGCGCGAGATGGGTTTCGCCGAGTTCGGTCAGGATGGCCTTGAGCATCTGAGTCTCCGTGAGCCGGGGATTCAAGATCAGCGCCGTGTCGTAGTGGGTGGGGCTGAGCTCGGTGAGAAACTGGCGGCACAAGGTGGTCTTGCCGCAGCCGACCTCGCCCACGAGCACGATGAAGCCCTTCCGTTCCTTGACGCCGTAGCGCAAGTGTTGGAGTGCTTCCTGATGGGGCGGGCTCAGGTAGAGGAACTTCGGGTCCGGAGTGATGTGAAACGGCATCTCCGTAAGACCGTAGTAACCTTGATACATCGGGGGCTGAGTATCCGGTCGGAGAGCGAAAACGCACGAAAAATCTCTGTTAAACAAGGCTCAAAAACCTTGCTGCGAGATTGGGGCATCCGTTTAGCTGGGCGCCGCTTGTGAATTGGAACAAGATCATCGTCACTGGATTCATCGTGCTCTTCGCTGCGGTCACCGGCTGGGCCGGGTTGTTCTTTCTCCAGATGAACCGCGAACTCACGAGCATCCGGCTGCAGGAAGAGGGCAACCGCCGCAAGCTGGCGGAGGCGCAGGTGAAACTGGTCGAACAGGAAAAATACCTCGCCCGACTGAGGACTGACCCGAAGCTGCTGGAGCAGGTCATCCGCAAGAAACTCGGTTACGTGCGCTCGCAGGAGTTTGTTTTTCGCTTCGACGACAGGCGCCTGCCATGACGCCGGACGACCTGATCGCCCGCTATCGTGCCGCCGGCCAAGGCCACGTCTTTGCCTTTTGGGCCGACCTCACTGCCGCGCAACAGGCTTCCTTGTGCGCGCAGGCCGCCGAGATCGACCTCGCCGAAGTCGCCGGGCTGCACCGCAAGCTGATCCTCGAAAAATCCGCCGTGCCGGCGAACCCGGCGGGACTGCAGCCGGCACCCTACGAACCGCTTCCCGCCCGTGGCGGTCAGGCTGCGAAATGGACCGCGGCGCGCGCCGCGGGCGAATCCGCATTGCGCGCCGGTCGCGTGGCGGCATTTACGGTCGCGGGCGGGCAGGGGACGCGTCTCGGTTACGATGGACCCAAGGGCACGTTCCAAGTCACGCCGGTGCGGGGGAAGCCGCTCTTCCAGGTCTTCGCGGAGAAGATTTTGGCGGCGGGCCGTCGCTACGGGCGCGCGCTGCCTTGGTTCATCATGACGAGTCATGCCAACCACGCCGCGACCGAGGCGTTCTTTGCCTCGCATCATTTTTTCGGACTCGAGCGCGACCAAGTGCAGTTCTTCCGCCAAGGTCGGTTGCCCGCGGTGGACCTCGACGGCAGGATCCTGCTCGAGACCAAGGATTCCCTTGCCCTGAGCCCCGATGGTCACGGCGGGTCCTTGCGTGCTTTGCAGCGCAGTGGCGCGCTGGACCGGATGCAGCGCGACGGCGTGGACATCCTGAGCTACTTTCAGGTCGACAATCCGCTGGTGCGTTGCATCGACGCGGCATTCATCGGGCACCACGTGCTCGCGGGTTCGGAGATGTCGAGCAAGATGGTGCCGAAGGCCTATCCCGAGGAGAAAGTCGGTTTGTTTTGTCTGCAAGGCGACCGCCTGACGGTGGCGGAATACAGTGATGTGCCGATGGCCCTGCAACGGGAGACGAATCCGGATGGTTCGTTGCGCTTCAGTGCCGGCAGCATTGCGATTCACCTGATCGACCGCGATTTCGCCCGGCGCATGGCCGTCGGGGGCGCCGACTTCGCCTTGCCGTTTCATCGCGCCGACAAAAAAATCCCGACGATTGATGCGCAGGGCAACGCGGTGAAGCCGGACCAACCCAACGGGATGAAGTTCGAGCTCTTCGTTTTCGACGCGCTGCCGTTCGCGAAGAACCCGATCGTGATCGAGACGGACCGCGCCGATGACTTCAGCCCGGTCAAGAATGCGACCGGCGTGGACTCGCCGCAAACGTGTCGCGACGCCCAGTTGCGTCAGTTCGCGCGCTGGCTGCGCGCGGCCGGTGTGGCGGTGGCGGTTGATGACACGGGACTGCCGCGGTCCACTTTGGAAATCTCCCCGCTCTTCGGCGACGATGCCGAGACGGTGACGGCAAGTTGGCGCCGCCTGTCGCCGCCGCCCGAGCTGTCGGACAACCTCTATCTCGCATGACCCCACTTCCTGAAAAACTTTCCGCGGCCGCGCAGGCCGGCCATTTGCTCCCCAGCACCGTCGAAAATTTCACCGCCTGGTGGCAGGCGAGCCTCCCGGAGTGGGCGCAACTCAGCATGGCCGAGCTGGTCGAGCGCGAAGCCTGGGCGGAACTGAACGATCGCTTCTACCGCTACATGGAGTTTGGCACCGGTGGCCTGCGGGGCCGCACGATCGGGGCCGTGGGGGCCCAAGCCGAAACGGGCACGCTTTCCGCCTCGGGCTCACCGGAGCACGCCGGCGTCGGCAGCAACCTGCTGAATGATTTCACGCTGACGCGCGCGATGATCGGACTTTTTCGCTATGTGAAGGGTTACCTTGATCAGACCGGCAACGCGACGCCGCCGCGGATCGTGATCGCGCACGACGTGCGCCATTTCTCCCGGCACTTTTGCGAACTCGCGGCGTCGACCTGGACAAAGCTCGGCGGCGAGGCGCACATCTTTGACGGTCCGCGCTCGACCCCGCAGTTGAGTTTTTCGGTGCGCTGGCTGAAGGCGCATTGCGGCGCGGTGATCACCGCCAGTCACAATCCACCGCACGACAATGGTTTCAAGGCCTACTTCGACGACGGGGCCCAAGTCACCCCGCCGCACGACACCGGGATCATCGCGCAAGTGAATGCCGTGCCGCTCAGTGCGGTGCATGAGTTTCTCGAAGTCGATACCGCGCGCCTCAAGACACTCGGAGCAGATGCCGATGTGGCCTACCTCGATGTCGCCGCGCAGGCTGTGATTGACGGAGATCTGCTGCGGAAATCACCGCTGCGCGCCGTGTATACCAACATTCATGGCGTCGGCGGCGTTTCCACCATGCCGTTGTTCAAGCGGTTCGGGGTGTCCGTCGCGCAGGTGCCGGAACAGGCCGCCTTCGATCCCCGGTTTCCCACGGTCAAATCCGCCAACCCGGAAAACGCGGAGGCGCTCGCGCTCGCGGTGGCGCTGGCGGAGAAGGAGGGACACGACGTGGTGATGGCAACCGACCCGGACAGCGATCGCGTCGGCAT
>JAUXOH010000281.1 GCA_030682505.1 Candidatus Didemnitutus sp.
CCCGGCGCGGGTGGCGCGGGAACTCGACGCCGGTTTCGCGGCCTTGCGCGCGGCCGGAGTGACGCCGACCCGATTCCGCTCTCCGGCCGGAATCAAGAATCTCTGGCTGGCGCCGGCGCTCCGCGTCCGCGGGCTCACCGGCGTGGGCTGGAGCGCACGCGGACTGGAACACTGGCCGGGCGATGCCGGCGCGGTCGCCCACCGTGTCCTGCGCCACGTGTTCCCCGGCGCAATCCTGCTGCTCCACGAAGGTCCGCGGGTGCCCCCATCGATCCGCGTGGACTCCATTCGTCTCGTGCTCGAACGGCTGCACGAACAGGGATTTCAATGCGTCGTACCCGCGGCGGAGCATCTGGATGGTAGGTGAACACCCCATAGGGTCAGGCCCCATTGATGCTTGGGATTGCCGATGTTAGATTGAGGATGATCGAGAATGAAACCCAAAGGCACCAAATCCATTTTCCCGGTCGCGTGTTTGCCCAAGTGTCCCACGGGTATCCAGGGTCTCGACGAAATCACGGGCGGCGGCTTGCCGCGCGGGCGGCCCACGCTGGTCTGTGGTGGTGCCGGGTGCGGCAAGACCCTCCTCGCCGCGGAATTCCTCGTGCGCGGCGCGGTGCAGTTTGATGAACCCGGGGTGTTGATCGCCTTCGAGGAGACGGAAAAGGAGCTGACGGCCAACGTCGCGTCGCTCGGCTTTGATCTGGCCGGTCTGATCCGGCGCAAGAAAATCGTGGTCGACTACGTCCACATCGAGCCCGGCGAAGTCCAGGAGAGCGGCGACTACGACTTGGAGGGGTTGTTCGTCCGGCTCAATCACGCGATCGATTCCATCGGCGCCAAGCGGGTGGTGTTGGACACGCTGGAAGCGCTGTTCGCCGGCTTGCGCAACGAGGCCATCCTGCGTAGCGAACTGCGCCGGCTCTTCCGCTGGCTCAAGGAAAAAGGCGTGACCGCCGTCATCACGGCCGAGCGAGGACGGGAACAACTGACGCGCCACGGGCTGGAGGAATACGTGTCCGACTGCGTCATCGTGCTCGACCACCGGGTCAACGACCAGATTGCCACGCGGCATCTGCGGGTGGTGAAGTATCGCGGCGCGCTGCACGGCACGAACGAGTTTCCGTTCCTGATCGGCGACGAGGGCCTCAGCGTGCTGCCGATCACGTCGCTGGGGCTGAACCACAAGATCTCGAGCGAGCGGATTGCCACCGGCATTCCCCGGCTCGACGCGATGCTGGGCGGGCGCGGTTTTTTTCGCGGCAGCAGCATTCTGCTCACGGGCACGCCCGGCACCGGCAAGACCATCGTCGCCGCCAACTTTGCCCAGGCCGCCTGCCGGCGCGGGGAGCGCGCGCTCTTCTTCTCGTTCGAGGAATCGCCCAACCAGATCATCCGCAACATGCATTCCATCGGCTTGCGCCTGGAACCGCTGGTCAAGCGCGGCCTGCTGCGGATTCACTCGGCGCGGCCCTCGCTCTACGGCCTGGAAATGCACCTGGCCACGATGTTCAGGGAGATCGTCGAGTTCCAGCCCCACGTCGTCGTCATGGACCCGATCACCAGCCTGATGGACGCCGGCACCGCTTCCGAGGGCAAGGGGATGGTGACGCGGCTGATTGACTATTTGAAGGCCGGCCAGGTCACCTCGCTCTTCACCAGCCTGACGCAGGGCGGGCACGCGCTGCAACAAAGCGAAGCCGCCATGTCCTCGCTCATGGACTCCTGGCTGCTGCTGCAGGACTTCGAAGGCAACGGCGAACGCAACCGCGTTCTCTACGTGCTCAAGGCGCGCGGCATGGCGCACTCGAACCAGATCCGCGAGTTCCTGATTTCGGACCGGGGCATCGACCTCGTGGACGCCTATATCGGCCCCAGCGGCGTGCTGACCGGCTCGGCCCGCGCGGCGCAAACCGCACGCGAAAAAGCCGAGGCGCTGGCCGGCCAGCAGGAAGCCGCCCGCCGCAAGCGCGAACTGGAGCGCAAACGCGCGGCGCTCGAACGGCAGATCGGCGGGCTGCGCTCCGAGCATGAAGCCAGCGCCGAAGAACTTCGGCAAATTGACGAACAGGTGGGAACACAAACGCGCCTGCTGACCACCGAACGGACCGAATTGGGCATCTTGCGCCAGGCGGATGCCAGGGTGGCGGTCGGGACGCGCGGCAAACCCAGACCGGGGGGAAAAAGTTGATGAAAACCAAAACCGTGAAACGACGGACCGCCGCCGTCGCCCGCCGACCCGCCCCACTCTGGCAACTGCGCCTTTACGTGGTGGACTCGACGCCCAAATCGCTGGCGGCTCTCACCAACCTGAAGGAGTTTTGCGAAACACACCTCAAAGGCCGCTATCGCATCAAGGTGATTGATTTGATGAAGCACCCGCAGCTGGCCAAGGGCGACCAGATTCTGGCCATCCCCACCGTCGTGCGCAAATTGCCGAAACCCGTGCGCGTCATCATCGGCAACCTTTCCGATACTGCCCGGGCGCTCGTCGGCTTGGATTTGCGCGCCCCGGATTCACGGAAATGAAGCTCCCAAAAAAGAAGAAACCCAGCCGCAGGAAGCCGGCCGGCGCAAAGTCGCCCGCCATCGCGGTCAAGGACAAATACGTCTTGCGCCTGTTCGTGGCGGGCGCCACGGCCCGCTCGCGCCAAGCCGTCCTGCACGTCCGGGAACTGTGCGAAACGACCCTGAAAGACCGCGTCATCCTGACGGTGGTCGACATCTATCAAGAATCCGAGCTGGCGCGCGAGCACCAGATCGTCGCCACGCCGACCCTCATCCTCGAATTACCCCGGCCGGTGCGCCGGTTCATCGGCAATCTGGCGACGTTAACCGATCTGTTCAGCCTCATCGATCTGGGCGCCAAAGGCAGGATCGTCCTGTGAAAAAGGCCCGCAGCCTGCCCGCCTCTCGCCCCGCGCCGGAGGACGACCTCGCCAAGCTCAAGACGCGGCTGGCGGAAGCCGAGGAAACCATCCGCGCCATCCGCAGCGGAGAAGTGGACGTGGTGGTGGTCAACGCCAAAAAGGGAGTGCAATTGTTCACCTTGGAAGGCGCCGGGCACGCCTACCGCGTGCTCATCGAATCAATGAACGAAGGGGCGCTGACCCTCACGACGGACAAGGTGATCCTTTACGCCAACCAGAGCTTCGCCCGCATGATCAAATGTCCGCTCGAACAGGTGACGGGCAGTTCCTTTCGCCGCTTTCTCTCCCGAGCCGATGGCTCCGCGCTCCGCGCGCTGATGAAACAGGCCGCCACGACCGGTTCGAAAATGCAAGTGCTGCTGATGGCTGGCGACGGATCGCAACTGCCGGTGCAAATTTCCGTACGGGAACTGACCAACGATGATTCCGGCCGCGTCACCATCGGCATGGTGGTGACGGACCTGACCGAGGCCCGGCGAACCGAGGAACTGCTGCGGGCCCTGGCAAACCGCGTGGTGCAAGTGCAGGAAGCTGAACGCGGTCGCGTGGCCCTCGAATTGCACGACAACATCACGCAGCTGCTTTGCGCCGTTCTCTTCAGCAGTCAGGCGTTGGCGGACAAGCTCTCGGCCAGCAACGGACCGGCCAAAAAGGAGGCGATCAAACTCCGCCAGATGCTCGGCGCGACGGCGGAGGAAGTGGAGCGCATCTCGCGCCGACTGCGGCCCAGCGCCCTCGAACACCTGGGTCTGGCCGCCGTGCTGCGCGACACGGCCACACAGTTTTCCGTTCGAACCGGTGTAACCGTCAAACTGGACTGCGGTTCGTTGATCGCACGGCTGCCCGCCGACACCGAGTTGGCGCTCTTCCGCATCCTGCAGGAAGCCTTGAAGAATGTGGAGGAGCACGCCCGTGCCCGCCACGTCACGGTGAGCCTGGGCCGGCAGGGCGCTTTCGTGGAGATGGTGATCAATGACGACGGGGTCGGCTTCAACTCCAGCCAACATGCCGCCCGACGAAAGGGGCAAGGCGTGCTTGGTCTGCTCGGTATGCAGGAACGGGCCGCCCATGTCGGGGGTGTCCTCACGGTCAAATCCGGACGCCGCGTCGGCACGGAAGTTCTGGTGCGCATTCCCGTCGCCCCCGAAACTGATCTGCCGACGGCGGTGTCAGCCTGAACCACGGAGCCAGCGCAGGTGCGCCGCGGCAACCACCGCGCCCAGCGCGGCACCGGCGAGGACGTCGAGCGCGACATGCTGGCGGATAGCGACCGTGGAATACAAGATGCCCGCGCACCACAGCCAGTTGGCCGCCCTCACTGTTCGCCCGGCGCCCATCTCCCGCAACAACCGCCCGAACCAGACGGCGGTGAAAACCGCGAACGCCACGTGCAGGGACGGACAGGCGTTGCCCGCGGCATCAACTGACTGCAAAAAGGCAAATGTCGGATACTGCGACCAGTTGACGTCGGCCGGTGGCACCGCCGTGGGCCAGAAGAAGAAGATCCCCAAGCCAACGACACTGAGTTCCACCCAAGCCAGGCCGAGGGACACGAGTTCCCGCCGGTTGATCAGCAGCGCGGGCACCAGCGACACATAGAGCCACAAGGACAGGTAAAGCGGCAGCGCTTCGGGCCGGAACCCGATCAGCCGATCGACGGCCGTGAGCGGCAGGAGTGTCACGGGATAAATCGGGTGCCGGAGGATCCAGAAATAGGCGGTGAAGAAAACGGTCATGCCGACCATCGTGCCAATCATCTTGGCCGGCCACCATTTGTATAGACGTGCCCCGGCCGGGCGCAGCCAGCCAGCCTGCGCTCGGTGCTGGGAATGGGAGTCCATGGGGTGGGTGGGGCGGTGGGGTTGGGGCGGACGAGGCGCCGGGGCCGTCCGCTTCAAGGGAAACTGAGGGAGACGCGTGCCAATGATTACCACGCAGCTGATTCACACCACCATTATTTCCGTTCCCCGGTGAACCGTGATACAGCGAGCGCGGGTGGCGCGCTCGTTGCGCCACGTCTTCTCCCCCGGTCGGTGGCGTGCTGCCGCGCCACGTTGCGCTAGAGCGAGGGGACTGACCCCAGGAGGTCCTTCGGCTTGACCCACCAGGCGAAGATCGCCGCGGTGCCGAACATGATCAGGCTGTAGGCGACGGCAGGGATCGAGATCGCAGAACTCCCGAGCACGTTCAGGGCGATGAAGATCGCGAGCGTGCCGTTGTGGATGCCGATCTGCATCGCGA
>JAUXOH010000285.1 GCA_030682505.1 Candidatus Didemnitutus sp.
TGGGCATGGGGGAAAAGATTGGGCGCGCCAGTGGCGACGTGCCCAAGAACGAGAAAGAGAAAGCGCGCCAAGGTCAACGCGCCGAACGATTATTTTTCGAGAAAGGCCACGCCCGGCAGCACTTTGCCTTCGAGGAATTCCAGGCTCGCCCCACCGCCCGTTGAACAATGGGTCACCCGGTCGGCAACCTTGAACTTCTTGGCCGCCGTCGCCGTGTCACCCCCACCCACCACCGTGATGGCACCTGCCGCCGTCGCCTGCGCGATGGCCTCGGCCATGGCGATGGTGCCGCCGGCGAAGCTCTTGAACTCAAATACCCCCGGGGGACCATTCCAAATAATCGTCCTGGCGCGGCCAATCACCTCCGAAAAATTCGCCCGGGTCTGCGGTCCACCATCCAGTCCCATCCACCCGGCGGGAATGCCGTCGCTCGCGCTGACGACCTGAGTCGCGGCATCCTCGGCGAACTTGTCGGCACAGACAAAATCCACGGGCAGGTGAATCTTCACGCCCCTGGCCGTCGCCTTCGCCATGAGCTCGGCCACGGTGGTCGCGCCCACCGGATCGAAGAGACTCGAGCCAATCTCCATGCCGTCGAGCACCTGCTTGAAGGTGAACGCCATGCCGCCGCCGACGATGATCTCATCGGCCTTCTCGATCAGATTGTGGATGAGGGGAATCTTGTCCGCGATCTTCGCGCCACCGAGAATGGCGAGCAAGGGACGTCGCGGCTGATCGAGCACCGCGGCGAACGCCTTGAGCTCCGCCTCCATGAGAAAGCCGGCCGCCTTCTCCGCGAGCGCCACGCCGACCATCGAACTGTGCGCGCGATGGGCGGTGCCAAAGGCGTCGTTGACGAAAACGTCGCCGAGTTTCGTCAGCGAGGCGCGAAAGGCCGCCACCTCGGCGGGATCCGCTTTTTGTGCCGTGCCGTCCGCCCGCTTCACCTTGCCCTCCTCGGCCAGGTGGAAGCGCAGATTTTCCAGCAACACGACCGAACCGGGCGTCAGTTTCGCGCAGGCGGCCTCCACCGCTGGACCAACACAGTCGTCGAGAAAACGCACCGGCCGACCGAGAAGTTTTTCCAACTCGGTCGCAACCGGCTGCAGCGAATATTTCGCCGCTTTCTTGCCGTCGGGCCGACCGAGGTGGGACATCAGCACGACCGACGCGCCCTGTTCCAGCGCATACCTGATCGTCGGCAGCGCGGCGGCAATGCGCTGGTTGTTCGTGATCGCTCCGGTGGCTTTGTCCTGCGGGACGTTGAAGTCCACGCGCAGGAGGACGCGCCGGCCGGAAAGACTGAGGTCGCGGATGGATTTGAATTTGGACATGGAGACAAAAAAGGCGCCGGGATGAGCCGGCGCCTCAGGGAAGAGATTAGAGTTTGGCGGCGATCTTCTTGGTCAGATCGACGACGCGATTGGAGTAACCCCACTCGTTGTCATACCAGCTGACCAGTTTGAAGAAGTTCTTGTTGAGTTCGATCGACGAACCGGCGTCGAAGATCGACGAGTGCTTATCGTGGATGAAGTCGCTCGAGACCACTTCGTCCTCGGTGTAGGCCAGAATGCCCTTGAGGTAGGTCTCGGAGGCCTTCTTCAGCGCGGCCTTGATTTCGACGAGCGATGTTTCCTTCACGGTCTTGAAGGTGAGGTCGACGACCGAGACGGTCGGAACCGGCACGCGGAACGCCATCCCGGAGAGCTTGCCTTTCACTTCCGGCAGCACGAGGGCAACCGCCTTGGCCGCGCCGGTGGTGGAGGGAATGATGTTCTGCGCCGCCGTGCGGCCGCCTTTCCAATCCTTCTTCGACGGGCCGTCGACGGTCTTCTGCGTCGCAGTGTAGGCGTGGACCGTGGTCATCAGTCCCTCGGAGAGGCCGAAACCCTCCTTGAGCAGCACGTGCACCACCGGAGCGAGGCAGTTGGTCGTGCAGGACGCGTTCGAGATGATGTGGTGGTTGGCGTAGTCGATCTTGTCGTCATTCACGCCGATCACGACCGTGATGTCCTCACCCTTGGCCGGAGCGGAGATGATGACCTTCTTGGCCCCGGCGGTGAGGTGACCGCGGGCCTTCTCGGCATCGGTGAACAGGCCGGTCGACTCGATCACGAGTTCGACGCCGAACTGGGCCCACGGCAACTCGGCCGGAGTGCGCGCGGAGACGACATGGATTTCCTTGCCGTTCACGACCAGCACGTCGTCCTCGGCTTTGTCCGGGCTCGATTTCTTCGAGGTCACGGTGCCATTGAAGCGACCTTGGGCAGAGTCATACTTCAGCAAATAGGCGAGATTGTCGGCGGGCACGATGTCACCGACGGCGACAACATCGAGCTCAGTGCCGAACAAACCTTGTTCGACGAGTGCACGGAAGACGAGACGGCCGATGCGGCCAAATCCATTGATAGCGACTTTAACTGCCATGGTAGTGTGGGTTGAAGGGTCTGAAGGAATGACCAGTGAAAGTTACGCCTGTTTCTTTGGCAAGAGCGATACCCGCTCTCCGTGCGTCATTACCCTAATCCGCCTCATCGGCGCAGGTCCAAAGGGCGCAACCCAGCGCCGGCACGAGCAATTTCTTGGTCACCGCCCCCACCAGCAACACAGCCTCAACCGCATAGAAACAATCGTGATCCGCCACGAGCCGCCAATCATACCGCGCGACCTCGGCGGTGATTTCGATCTCTACCTCCTCCTCGGTCGGGTTGATGGCGAAGAGAAGCTTGGAATCACCTTCGCTCCCGTCAGCGTTGAACAGCAGGGCCAGCGAAGCCTTGTCGGCGCCTTCGAACGATTGGAAGAAGCCCTCGCCGGGACGGGACCACAAGCGCAGCAAGCGCCCCGCTTCGGAGCGGCGGAACGCAATCCATTGCGCAAAATACGCATGGGTGGCCGAGTGTTGCCGCAAGCGGCGGAAATCCAAGGCGTTCAGGTCGCCCCGCAAGTAGGTGTTGTTCACGCCGCGTTTCGACCGGAGAAAATCCTGCCCCGCCGACATCATGGGAATTCCCACCGAGACGAAAAGCACTGCGGCCATCAAGTGGGTGCGACGCACGTCAGTCCAAGTCGGTTTCCAGCCGTTGTGGTCCGCGTTTTCGGTCATCTGATCGATCCAGGTGCGATCATCGTGCGACTCGGTGTAATTCACGGTCTGCGCCGGCCAATAGGCAAAATGCCACGGCGAGCCCTTGAGAAAATATTCCAGCTTGTCCGCCGCGCCCGCGCCGCGCACGTATTTACGGAGAAAATTGCGGTAGCCGTCGTTCCATGACGCATAACCGCTGGAGCGAAGCGCGTCGGCGATGTGGCCCCGAAAACTCCACGGTTCCGCGATCAAAATGACATCGGGCTTCACTTTTTTTACCGCCACCTCGATCTCGCTCAACACCCCTGCCCCGATCAATTCCGCCAGGTCGAAACGGAACCCATCGACGCCGTAAACGTCGACCAGATGCACGAGACTGTCGATGATGAGTCGCTTGGTCATCGCCGAGCGACAGCGCAAATCGTTGCCACAGCCGCTCCAATTCGTGAGCGCTCCGTCATCGCTGAGTTCAAAGTAATAGAGCTTGTCGATGAACATCAGGTGCGCGGGTTCACCTGAGTGGTTGTAAACCACATCGAGAATCACCGCGATGCCCTGCCGGTGAAAGGCCGCCACCAGCTCCTGAAATTCCTTCACCTGCGAGGCGCGGGCGGGGGCAAGGGCAAAACTGCTGGCGGGCGCGAACCAGTTGGTCGGCATGTAACCCCACTGGTACTCCTCGCGCTGCGCGTTGTCGTGCTCCTGCACCGGCTGGAGTTCCACCGCATTCACGCCCAGCGTCTTCAGATAAAAATCCGGATGCTCCACCCATTTGCGCAGGCCGGTGAATCCGAGTCGCTCGTCGGCCGTGAGTTCAAGCGGTGCCTTCGCCACCAGATCGCGCACGTGCGCTTCGGCGATGACCAGATCCTGCCAGGCGGGAGTGCGAAAGCTGCGGTCCCCCTTCCCGACCCAGGCCGGATCGAGCACAATGCCCGGGCCGTCGCGTCCCACCGCCGCTTGGGCATAGGGATCAAGGATGCGGCGATTGGGTTGGAAATTGCCAAAGAGATTCTGCGGACCGCTGACTGAATACCAATAATACCAACCATGGAGATTGCGATCGAGCTGCACCTCCCAAACACCCTGCCACGCGCCGTCTTCCATTCGCTTGTCCAATTCGAAGAGTTGCGCGTCGCCCGGCGCGCCGAGTTGCTCGCTCATCGAAAGGCGCACGGCGCGCGCCCGCGGCGCAAAGAGCCGGAAGATCGTTTCATCGCGCCAAATGATCGCGCCCAGCGGCAGCTTGCTCTGCAACGCATGGAAAAATTTCCCCTGGCGCAGCCGGATCTTGGCCGATTGCAATCCATCCCGCAGGTGGATCACCGAATAAGTGCGGCTGGGCTCCAACGGCTCCTTGGTCGTAAATTGAAAAAGATTCCGTCCCGTGCGATGCGCATAAAGGGCGAAGTTGGCGTGCCCCGCGTTGTCCTGCACGCGGTTGGTCGCATCCGGGGGCAGGGCCAGCCAGCGTTCGTCGCCCGTCACAAACTTGAATTCGAGCGGCGGATCGCGTAGCAAGTTCGCGGGCTCCACGGCGAGCTGCCAACACACCCGCCCGAGCCATTCACCTCGCTTCAATTGCCACTCGGGTCGACCAATCGCCTCCTGCCAGCCGTTGAATTCACCGCCGACAAAAATCGGGGAACGCTCGAAATCGATCCCGGGATGATCTTCGGGCAGCAGCACGAACACGATCTGCCCGGTGGCATCGACATAATAGGCCGCTTCCTCGGCGTAGAGCGCCGGATTGGCCGGTTCCAGAGTCGTGAGTTGGTAGGCCTTTTCCACCGGCACCAACAACGGCAGCAAATCCTCCCGCCAATCGGCATCGAGTTCGATAATGCCGCTGCTCGCCGAGGTCAGCCAAGCGCGCAGAATCCGATGGTCAGGTTGATTCATGCGTCACACAGGGGGTGGATTCTCAAAAGCGAGCAGCACGGGCTTGCCATCGAAATAAGGCAATTGGGAAAGGCCGAGCACGTAGCACGCCGTCGCACCGGTGTCCTCGGTGTTTATTTCCAATGGGATCGACTG
>JAUXOH010000233.1 GCA_030682505.1 Candidatus Didemnitutus sp.
GGTCCCAACAACCAACAGCCAACATCCAGTAACCCTGAAATCCGACCGCTTCGAATTTCACACGCTGGATATTGAAGATCTTCCGGCCTTGGAGCGTGTGTTTGCGCGGTCGAATTTCAGCGCCGTCTTCAATTTGGCGGCGCGGGCCGGCGTGCGCTACTCGATGGAAAATCCGCACGTCTACCTGTCCACGAACGCGCAGGGCACCCTCAACATCCTTGAGTGCATGCGGAAGCACGGGGTGAAAAAGCAGGTGCTCGCCTCGACGTCGTCGCTCTACGCGGGTTGCCCGATGCCGTTCACCGAGGACCAGCCGGTCAACACGCCGCTCTCGCCCTACGCGGCGTCGAAGAAGGCGGCGGAGCTCATGGCCTACACCTACCATCGGCTCTCTGGCATCGACACGACGGTGGTGCGTTACTTTACGGTCTTCGGCCCGGCGGGGCGGCCCGACATGGCGCCGTTCCGTTTCATCGAGTGGATCATCGAGGGCAAACCGATTGAGCTCTACGGTGACGGCTCGCAGTCGCGGGACTTCACCTTCGTTGACGATGTCGCGCGCGGCACGATCCTCGCCGGACGCCTTTACGGCGATCAGCTTCTAGCTCCTGGCTTTCAGCTTTCAGCTCTCAGCTCTCAGCTCCCAGCTACCCGCTCCCAGCTCCCAGCTTCCAGCTCCTCGCTCTCCGCTCCCGGCTACGCCATCATCAACCTGGGCGGCGGCAACAACCCGATCTCCCTGCACGCGTTGATCGCGCTGATGGAGCAATGCCTCGGGCGCAAGGCCACGACGAGGGTTCAGCCGCCGCATGCCGCGGATCTGAAAGAGACGTGGGCGGACATTGCCAAGGCCGAGCGACTTCTCGGTTGGAAGCCGGAAGTTTCGACCGAGGAAGGCATCCGCCGCACCGTCGACTGGCACCTGGCGCAACGCGATTGGTTGCGCGCCCTTGAATTTTGACCAACCAATCCCAACGGTGAATCCGCGTATTTTCTCCGCCGATCCGAAAGCCGGTTACCTCGCCGCCAAGCCGGAGATCGACGCTGCCGTGGCCCGCGTGCTGGCGAGCGGCACCTACATTCACGGACCCGAGCTCGCCGCCTTTGAAGAGGAATTCGCCACCTACCTCGGCGTGGGCGGAGTCGTGGGAGTGGCCAATGGCACCGACGCGATCGAACTCGCCCTGCGCGCGCTCGGCGTCGGCGCGGGCGACAAGGTTGTGACCGTGGCCAACACCGTCACCGCCACCGTGTCGGCCATCGTGGCAACCGGAGCGGAGCCGGTGTTTGTCGATGTCCATCCCGATACGATGTTGCTGGATGCCGGCGCTCTCACCGCCCGGCTCGCCCAAGCGGATGGGCCGGCGATCAAGGCCATCGTGCCGGTGCACCTCTACGGACACCCCTGCGACATGCCGGCGATCATGGACCTCGCCCGTCGGCACGGGGCGAAGGTGTTGGAAGACTGCGCGCAGGCTCATGGGGCAACCCTTGGCGGCAAAAGGACGGGCACCTGGGGCGATCTCGCGGCGTTCAGCTTTTATCCGACCAAGAATCTCGGAGCTCTCGGGGATGCCGGTGCTGTCGCGGGCACCGATGCCGCGTTGCTCGACCGGGTGCGCCTGCTCCGCCAATACGGTTGGAAGACGCGCTATGTTTCCGACGTGCACGGCCGCAACAGCCGGCTCGACGAGATCCAAGCCGCCATCCTCCGCGTGCGCCTCGGCCGGCTCGACGCGGAGAATGCTGTCCGCACGAACCTTGCCGCCACCTACACGCAGGCCCTCGCCGGGTGCGCGCTCCAACTGCCGGTGATCGCGCCCGGTTGCACCCCCGTGTGGCACCAATACGTCGTCCGCACTCCGCAACGCGACGCCCTCAAGGCGCACCTGGAGCAGGAGAATGTATTCTGCGGCGTGCTCTATCCCGTCCCGGTGCACCACCAACCCGCCTACGCGCAGGCCGTGACGCTGCCGCACACCGAAGCCGCTTGCGCGACGGTCCTGTCGCTGCCCCTGCACCCCGGCCTCGGGCCGTCAGAAGTCCAAACCGCGATTGCCGCCGTCAGGGGATGGATTGGTTGACGCGGTTTTGGTGCCTTCTTTGATTTCACGGCAGGAGGACTGCGCCTGGAATGCCTTTGTCCAAGGTGGCTGATTGCGCGTGATGCGTTCGAGCGAGTTCGAGGAGGTGTCCATCCGTGAGTTTGCGTGGTGTCTTGGCGAACGCGGGCAGTTTATCTACGCCGAGAGCATCCTCAATCAGGAGAAAAGGGATGACGCTGGATGATTTGATGGCCGCGAGGGCCCGCCGGGCTGCCGGGACGTCAGTTTGCAGTCCGGTCTGGACCGAAACACGCACGAATCCCAACTCGGTGATGGCGGAGGTGCAGAGGGTGGCGCCGTTCGCCGACACGGAGCGATACCAAGCGGTCGCTCGGGTGTGGTGAGCGTGCGAGGTAGGCCCGAGCGCGATCAGGGTATTGATGTCGAGCAGGTGTTTCACGGGAAGCCAGCCAAGATAGCGTGTACATCTTCACTCGTGAGGATCGGGCTGTTCTCGGTTCCTTGGGTGACAATCAGCCCGGTGGCTTGATCGCGGATCGATCGCGGCTTGCCCGCTGCCGCAGTTTTGGGCGTGAAGACAAGCGACCCGTTCGCCACCCGGCAGGCGAATTGAGTGCCCGGACGAAGCGCCGGTGTATCTGTTGCGCGCTCAGGCCGGCATGTAACCGTGGTTTTGAAAGATGGCGTAGTCCCTCGGTTCGATCACGCCGGCATCCTTGGCTGCGCTCGCGAGTTGGCTGTTGTGCATCCTTAGCTCAGATCGGATCGCTATCCGGCGTTGTGCCTCGGTCTCCTCATCGCTCAACTCCTGCCGCCTAGTCTGGATAGCAAAATACGTCTGGCCTAGCGCAACGATCTCCTTGGTGGGGTCGGCATTCTGGATGACGAGGTAGCAGGCATAGCGGGACATCATCACAGTCTTCACCCTGCGATGTCCGCCCTTGCCGATTTCGATCATGTGGTCGGATCCGACGAAATGATCCTCAACCCGTTGGCCGCTGTTCCGGCAGGCGGTGCGCGCCTTCTC
>JAUXOH010000234.1 GCA_030682505.1 Candidatus Didemnitutus sp.
TCGAGGTCGCGCGGCCGCCAGCCGAGCATGGTGGTGTCGAGCGTGAGCACGATCGCCGAGCAGCCGCAGGCCTCGGCACGCCGCACGAAGCTGGCCACGACGTCGTTGGAGCGACTCCAGTAAAGCTGGAACCAGCGCGGCGCTTCGCCCATCGCGGCTGCGCAAGTCTCCATCGGTACCGAAGCTTGGTTGGAAAAAATATACGGGACGCGCAGCGCGGCGGCGGCGCGGGCGACAGCGAGATCCGCCTCGCGATGCGCCATTTCCAGCACGCCGATCGGACACAGCAGCAGTGGGCTCGGCAACCGTGCGCCGAAAAGTTCGATCGACAGGTCGCGGTGCTCCACGTCGCGCAACACGCGCGGCACGATCCGCCAGCGGTCGAGCGCAGCGCGATTGGAGTCCATGGTCGCTTCGCCCCCGGCCCCTCCCGCCACATAGGCAAAGGTGCGGGGATCCATCACGGCTTGCGCGGCCTTCTCCAGTTCCGCTGGCGCCACCGGCACCAGTGGACGCTGCCCACCCACCCCCTTGGTGTAGATCGCACGCTGCCGCTGCCGACCGATATCCGAGTGGGGTGTGCTCATGACGGGAAGAGGTTGCCAGTATTTTGAACGTCCCCAGATTGTCCATCCATGATCTCCCAGGCCAAGACGGTGGATGCGTATCTCAAGGGACTGGCCGACGGCGAGCGGGCGGTCTTCGCCAAGCTGCGGAAGCTGCTCACCGCCGACAAGAAGGTGGCCGAATCCATGAGGTACCGGATGCCGACCTACCAGATCGGCGAGAACGGGGTCGGCGGGTTCAACCAGCAGAAGCACTACCTGTGCCTCTATCTGACTCCCGAGGCCGTGGACCCTTTCCGCGAGCAATTGAAAGCCGCAGGCCTCACCTGCGGCAAGTGTTGCATCCGCTTTCGCCAGCCTGCGCAACTTCCCCTCCCGCTCGCCACCAAGATGATCAAACTCGCCGTGAAGCTCGCGAAGACCTGAATCCACCCGCCCCGGTCGCCAGCCGAATCGATCCGGTGCGCGGCCCGGAGCCGTTCTTCCCCATGATAGCTCCCTCCCTGAAGCTCGCGCTTTGTCTCTCGCTCCTCGCGGTCTTGCCGACAGTCTCGAGCTGTGCGCCCCGCGGGGGCGTCCCCGCTGCCAACCCCACTGCCATTATGCCGACGTCCAAAGCCAACGCCATCGACTACATCGAAATCCCCTCGCACGACCCGGTGCTCTCCAAGACATTTTTTGTCGCGCTGTTCGGATGGAAATTCACGGACTACGGACCGGACTACACCTCGTTTGACGACGGCCGGTTGAGCGGCGGATTCTTCCGCTCGCCGATCGTGTCTGCCACGGCCTCGGGTGGCACCTTGGTGGTATTCTACTCTCCCGACCTGGCCGGAATCCGCGACCGGGCTCTCAAGCTCGGTGCGACCGTCACGCGCGACATCTACGATTTTCCCGGTGGCCGGCGGTTTCATTTCACCGAGCCCGGCGGCAGCGAACTCGCCATCTGGTCCGAGAAGTAAGCCCGCATCTCTGCGTCCTGTTTACCCCCTTCCGTCTCTGTGTCCTCTGTGTCTCCGTGGTTCCACCAAACCACACGTCCGCCGTTTCAACGCAGGCCGCAGTTCTTCCGGGCGCGTTCCATGACCTTTGACGCCACGGCGCGGGCGCGCAGGGCGCCGTCGCGCAGCACCTCCTCGACGTAGCCGGAATCGGCGGCCAACCCGGCGCGCCGGGCGCGGTAGGGCGCGAAGAAATTCCAGTAGTGCTCGAAGAGCGCCTTCTTGAGGTCGCCGTAGCCAAGACCCCCGGCGCGAAGCCGGTTCTCGAAATCGAGTGCGACGTCCTTCGGTGCCACGAGGCGCATCAACTGGATCGCGAGGTTCTTCTCGGCATCGGGCTTGGGCTCCGCGGGAGTGCGCGAATCCATTACGATGCCCATGATCTTTTTGCGCAGGGCCTTCTCGTCGCCGAAGATCTCGATCGTGTTGCCGTAGCTCTTCGACATCTTCTGCCCGTCGAGACCGGGGACGACCGCAACCTCGTCGCGGATCTCGGGCTCGGGCACCACCAGCGTCTCACCATAGGTGAGATTGAACTTGATCGCGATGTCGCGCGTCATCTCGAGGTGCTGCTTCTGGTCCTTGCCCACGGGCACGAGGTTGGTGTCGTAGAGCAGGATGTCCGCGGCCATGAGCACCGGATAGGCAAAGAGCCCGAAGTTGGGCGCGATGCCCTTGGCGGTCTTGTCCTTGTAGCTGTGGGCGCGCTCAAGCAGCCCCATCGGGGTGAGCGTGCCGAGCAGCCAGGTGAGTTCGCAGACCTCGGGCACGTCGCTCTGCCGCCAGAACACGGCCTGCTTCGGGTCGAGCCCGCAGGCAAGCCAGTCGAGGGCGATGCCGCGGGTGTAGTCGCGGCGCTCCTGCGCGTCGGTCAACGACGTCATCGAGTGATAGTCGGCGATGAAGTAGTAGGCATTGCCGCCGGCCTGCAGCTCGATCGCAGGGCGCATGGCGCCGAAGTAATTGCCGATGTGCAGGGTGCCGGAGGGCGTGATGCCGGTGAGGACGCGGGGCATGATGGGAAAGTCGTGGTCGGAAGCCGGTTCGATTCCGGGTCGGGTACGTTCGCTCAGAATCGGGAAAAGGTGAGAACGAGAAGAGGGATGATTACGAGAACGATCTGAAGCTCAGTCGCGGCGGGGGATCTGGCTGATCGAGCTTCGCGCATGGGCGATGGTGGCCGCAGGCAGGTAGCCGCCGAAATTCATGCAGGGCATGACAAGGGCGCGTGGCCCGAGCAGCGCCCCGGGATTGAGCACGGCATTGCAGCCGACCTCGGCCCCGTCGCCGAGGATGGCGCCGAACTTCCGCAACCCGGTGCTGACCACGCCGGCGTCGGTGCGGACAGTGACCTCGCCTTGATCGAGCCGGAGGTTGGAGCAGATCACGCCCGCCCCGAGGTGCGCGCCGTTGCCGAGAATCGAGTCGCCCACGTAGTTGAAGTGCGGCGCTTGGACGCCGTCGAGCAGCAGGCAGTTCTTGAACTCGCTCGCGTTGCCCAAGACGCAACGCTCGCCGGCGATCACGTTCCCGCGAATGAAGGCACCCGGGCGGATGTCGGTGCCGGCCCCGATCCAGGTGGGCCCGAGGATCGTGGCATAGGCGGGCAGCTTGACCGACGGGTGGAGCCAGACCTTGCCCTCCAGATGGATGCCCGGTGAGACGGCCGCTTCCAAGGGGCCGAAATCGCAGGACTCCAGCGCCTTCCCGAGCTGCTGCAGCCATTCCCACGGCGGCAGGTCGGCCGGAAAGAAGGAGGCGAATCGCGCCAACGAGGGCGGCAGGGCAAAGAAGGCAGAGGCTTTCACAGAGTCCTTCATAATAAAAAAACCGCTGGGAACCAGCGGTTTTTAAAAGTGGAGCGAAGTCAGGTGGAAGGGATGCCGAAGAATTCATGCCAGTCCCATGTTGGCGCGTGACGCACCGCTCGAGTCACTGACCTGCCCCCCTCCCTCATCTTAACTTAATTTATCCGATCCGCTTTCCAACGGAACGGGGTCCACCTCAGTCCACCAAGTTCGCGTTGGGGGTCGAGAGGACCAGATGGTAATGATTCGACATCAGGCACCACGCATGGACTTCCCATCCGGTTTTCTCGCAAG
>JAUXOH010000312.1 GCA_030682505.1 Candidatus Didemnitutus sp.
GGCATCCCAAGGCGAGGGGAAGAAAAGTGAGGCTCCGGAAAAATGACATGGGGGAGGAAGTAATGCCGTTCTTCGCAACCGCCGTGCCAGCACCACGCACTATTTTAAGTCATACATTGACAGCCAATAGGGATACAATCGGACAGCGCGACAGACCCCCCGGCGTTCGGGCGCGGGATTGTGTGTTCCCGATAATGGGAAAGCCCTCCGTCGGCGCTGCGCGACGCCCGTGCCCGGACTCGACGCCATCATTTCAACCACCAACGTCGGCCTTCAAGGCACGCGCGTCAGTTCGTAGCGAATCTCCTTGGTCGTTCCGTCCTTGCCCGGACCACGGAGCGTGATGGTCAGGACATCGAACGCGACGCGGTGAAAAACGAAAACCTGCGGGAAATCATGCTTCTTGTTCTCAAACACCGCGCGGGTCGCCTCTCCGCTGAATTCGACCAGCGGGAAACTGTGTTCGCTCTTTTTGCCGTTGGGGAACGGTTGATAGATCACGGTGTTGTCGTGCTCGTGGAACAACTCCAGCTCGATGGCCGTGGTTCGTCCGTGGCGGACTTCCTTGCTCGAGCTGACAATGGTTCCGCCGGTCGGCGCCGAGTAATGGGCCTCGAAGATCGCGCCATTGGCGAGGGTGCCGCGCCAAGGGCCCGCCAGCCAGGCGAGGTCGGCGACGCGCACGCCGCCCGTGGCGGCGTGCAGGGTGCCGCCGAAGGTGACGAGAATCACCAGCAGGAGGTGTCTCATGGGTGAATCACTCCCAGCCTATCTTTCGACCTTGGTTCTGTTCTTCGAGCCACTTCAGCAGCGGAGCATAGTAGGCGACCATGGCGCGGGTGGAGAGTTCTTCGCCGGTGGTGTCCTTGAGCACTTGGCGCCAGTCGGTGTTGGCGCCCTTGGCCATGATCTCGCGGAAGAAGTCGCCGACTTCCTTGTTGCCGGCGTAATTGCAGGATTGCGGAGGCTGGTGCAGGATCTTCCGGGCGATGTGGTCATGCAGCTGGAACTTGAATACCTGGGCGATGGCGTAGGAATAGTAGTAGGCGGGCGTGTCGTTGATGTGGGTTTTCGTCGCGGCGTCGCACCATTCCTCGCCGCGCTCAGCGGGAGGCTCAATCCCTTGGAACTCGCGCACGTAGTGCCACCAGCGCGCATTCCATTGTTCGGGCGGCAGGTTGTTCGCGTAGATGTCCGCTTCCCAATGCGTCATGGTCCCCGAGGACCAGAAGATGAAGGGGATGCCGGTGCCGAGGGCGTTGCTGAGCAGGAAGGCCGTCTCGTCCGCTTGGAAATCCGCCGGCAGCACGCCGAGGGTCTTGAGATAGGGGACCTGCGCGGACGCCAGCGCCGTCAACTCCCCAAAACCCTCGTGAAAGGCCGGGTTCGCTCCGGTGCGCAGGAGCGGCGGCACGTCGGGGTTGGTGTAGGCCATGAAATAGTAGATGTGACCGAATTCGTGGTGGTTGGTGTTAAACCACCACGAGTTTGACTCGATGCTCTGCAGGGAACGCAGGTCGTTTTCCAGATCCAGATGCCACGCCGACGCGTGCGTATTTTTCTTCCGCGGACTGTCGGCGGCCACGGGAAAGAGGTCTGATTTGTCCCAGAAACTCTGTGGCAATCGGGGAAATCCAAGGCCGACGTAGAAATCCTCGGACGCCTTCGCAATCCACTCGGGCGACTTGTCCTTGAAATACGGTTCCAGGTCCGCGGCGCCGACGAGACCGTCCCACTCCTGTGACCACCGGTTGTTGATCCAATGCGCCGGGATGCGATCGGGCACCGGTTGGCTGAATTTTTTGGCCAGCTCATGTTTCGCCCACGTGTGCAACTGCAGGTAAAGGGGACGCAGCACCTGCATGAAGTCGTCGTTCAGCTTGACCATTTCCTCGGTCGTCATGCCGTAGCCTGCGACCTGCAACGCGAAGTAATCCTGGAAGCCCATTTCCTGGGCCACCCCATTGCGCAATCCGCGCAACTTGATCAGCCCGTCTTTCAAGGCTTTGCCCGATTCCTTCGAGGCCTCCCACACGGCGCGGCGTTCGGTCAGGTCGGTCGTGGTTGCGAGGAGATGGTCGATTTCGTTCACCGAAACCGGCTGGCCGTGGAGCCGGAATTCGAAGCCGTTCATCGTCGAAGCTTGCGCCGTTTCCGCGGTGATCCGCGCGCGCGTGAGCTCGGGATTGGTCATGGGACCCTCGGCGGAGATCAAGATCAGACGCTCGAGCTGGCGGGTGG
Organism: Candidatus Didemnitutus sp.; assembly: GCA_030682505.1. GTDB lineage: Bacteria > Verrucomicrobiota > Verrucomicrobiia > Opitutales > Opitutaceae > Didemnitutus. The sequence goes on from JAUXOH010000312.1 coordinate 2,242, forward strand.
TGATGGCGTTGAGGTCCTGGCGCAGGAGGAGGAGCGCTTTCGTTTCGCGGATGAGCGTCGGGTTCCCCATGAAAGCAGCGCGCGCCTTGCTCGCCGTCTCGGCCGCTGCGTCATGCACGGGCGACACATCCGTCGAGGCATCCCAGATCGCGTTGGCTTCGACGGTCGAGACGGCTTGGTAGGCGGAATTGACCAGCGCGAGAAAACGATCGGCGCGCTCCTGGGTCGGATTGGTGTCGGCCCAAGCGCAAGTTGCGCCAACCGACAAAATCAGGATCAACCGGGTGGGGAAGCGGAGGAACGTCATCCGCGCACCTTACGGCATCCCCCGCGCGGCTCAATCGCGAAGCTCGTGCCGTGGGCGGTCAGATTTCCCAGCTGATGCCGATCGAGGGGAGCAGGGGCAGCATGTTGCGCGGCTTCTTCCGTTCCTGCAGCACGCCGCCGACCACCGCGGGGGAGTAATCGTAGGCGAGCGGATTGGCCTGGTCGTAGGCGTTGAAGACGTCGATGAAGACCCGCAGTTCGCCCTGCCGGAGCGGAATGAGGTGCGAGGCCCGCAGATCGAGGCGATGGTAGTCGGGCAGGCGCGAGCCCAGCGTGGGTCCGAAGCGGCGGACAATGGCGCGCCCGCCGCCGCTCAAGGAAGTGAGGGAGTAGTGCACGTCGGTGATCGGCCAGCCGGTGTGGTATTGCCACGCGGCGCTGAAGCGCCAGCGCGGATGCGGCGCGTAGGCGACATCGCCGTAGAAGGCATGACGCTGGTCGCGCAATCCGGGCAACACCGTGCCGCCGACGGTCTCCTCCGCCTTCGACCAGGCGTAGCTCAGGGTGTAGTCGAACGGGCCATGGGCGCGACGGCGGGCGATCAACTCGAGGCCCCGGGCCTCCGCCTGTTCCGGGCGCAATTCCAGCCGGTCAGATTGCGCCTCGGGGAAGACGTTGTAGGTGTCGTAGCGGTTGAGCCAGTGCGGCCGGGGATCGGAGGTCCGGCGCTGGTAGGCTTCGAACCGGAGATTGAGTCCGTTGCTGAAGAGCCGTTCGAGCCCGAGCACGCGGTGCTCGGCTTTCTCCGACTGGTGAAACGCCGTGTCGCCGAAGGGCACCGCGATCTCGTGCAACCCCTGGGCTTGGACATAGCGACCCCAGGCCGCGCGCAGCGTGGTGTTACTGGCGAGCGTCAGCGCGACGTTGAGTCGGGGGCTGAGATCACTGTCCCCCGTTGCGTCGTGTTGGTCATAGCGCAGGCCCGGCTCGATCACCAGCGATGGCACGACCGCGAAGCGCGGGGCGACGAAGCCACCCCAGCTGTCGCCGCCGGGGGCCAGCGCGGACCGGACGGTGCGGGGTCGCCCTTGGAGCACGCCGTTCTCGACCACGGGATCCTCCCGATAGAGGTGGTAGGAATAGCGCGCCTCTCCCGTTTCCGCAAACCACCCGGCGCGCACCAAGGCGCGCTCACTCAACCCCACCTTCCAATCCTGCCGCAGGGCGGTGGCGGCGAGGGACCGACGGTCGCGCAGGTCAACGCGGTAGCGATTGCCGTAGAGACCGGCGCCCTCGCGGCGCCACGCCAACCACGATTGCGTCA
>JAUXOH010000334.1 GCA_030682505.1 Candidatus Didemnitutus sp.
ACCCGAGCGCCCTCAGGCCATCCACCGTTTCCTCCGCCAAGGATGCCTCCGCTTCGACGGCGTCCGGTTGATCCTTTTGAAGCGGATGATACCAATGGACCCGCGTGTCGCCGATGGCTTCCTCCAAGGGCCGATTGAAAACCAGATAGTCAATCAGCCCTTGGAGCACGCCCGTTGGAATTCGGCTTGCACCGGGTATTCCGATGGCGAGCACCGGCTGATTGCCACGCAATACCAGTGTAGGGGAGATGGTGCTGCGCGGTCGACGACCCGCCGCGATGAAATTCGGATTCTGCTGATCGGTGAAGGCAAAATTGCTCATCGAGTTGTTCATGACAATGCCCGCTGCCACGACCGCCGCGCCAAAATGCAGGCTCTGGGACTGCGTCGCACAAACCACGTTACCTTCTGCATCCACGACCGCAAAGTGCGTGGTCGAGGCATGCACCGACTCGGGTTCGGCAACCCAAGCGGCCGGACGGCCCGGTGCTTTCCCCAGCCCAGCCTGCTCGCGAATGCGGGCGATGCCCTCAGGGCTGGTCAACCGGTTGAATGCGCCGAGCGCTCCTTCCGTATCGGCAATCGTACGTTGCACAGCGGGCTGCACGACCCGCCAAATGCGCCCGATGAGATCGAGATTCTCCACCGAACGAAGGGGCGGCGTGAGTGCTTCTGGTTCAATCGCCTTGAGAATGGTCAGGAAAAGGGCTCCGCCGGTTGTCGGCGGCGGGCCGCTCAGGATGCGGTGACCGCGAAACGTAATACCCAGCGGCTCGGTGATGCGCGCCTCGTAGAGGGCAAAGTCCTCGTGAGTGAGAATCCCGCCGCCCTTCCTGGAAGCCGCCACGATGTTGTCCGCAATGGAACCGCGGTAGAAACCGTCGGCCCCTTCCCGGGCAAGCAACTCCATGCTCCGAGCGAGATCTTCGTTGGCCAGCCGACTGCCAACAATCGGCAACTCGCCCTGCGGCAGATAGAGTCGCGCGAGATCAGGATCGCCCCCGCGCAATTTCTCGATCCGTTCTTCGAAAAACTCCCGGGTCTTCGGCAAGATCAGAAAACCGGCGCGAGCCAGAGAGATGGCCGGCCGGACATTGTCGGACCAAGCAAGCACACCCCACCGTTGGTGGGCTTGAAAAAGTCCCGCCGCGAGTCCCGGTACGCACACCGCACTCCAACCATCATAACGAGCGCGATCCTCGAGGCGGCGAAACATTGCCGGATCAAGCGATCGACTGGCCTCATCCATTCCATCAATCGCGAACGTGCGGCCCGTCTTGGCTTCGTAGAACAGCAGCATCAGCTTGCCGCCCAGACCGGACCCATAGGGCTCCGCGACCCCCAGCGCGAGCGAGACGGCCACGGCCGCGTCGATGGCGTTGCCGCCCGCTTGGAGCACGTCGACACCGATCTGTGCCGCTTCGGGATGGGCCGCGACCACCATGCCATGCCCAGTGACAACCGGCTCAACCTTGACGGGAACGCCATAGGCTGCGGTAACGGCAACAAGGACGAAAACTGCGGTCCGAATTGAAAACCTACGCATCATGGGGGAACAAACCCAGCAAGGAACTGGAGAATGGAAGTCCCGCCGTTGGGCGGCGGGGCTTTCGTCTTTGCTCCGTTAGAGTTTCTTGGAGACCTGCAGCGACCAGGAGAGCCCGCGCGCCATCAGGTTATAAACCGAGGTATCGTAGCCGCGCGAATCGCTCGAGAGCGGCGGGATGCGGTCGAAGATGTTGACGGCGCCGACCCGAATCGTGGTGTCATTGGTCCACTTGTTCTTCGTCTGCAGGCGATACGAGACAAAGGCATTGGTCGAGATCGAGTCCCGAACCTTCATGCGGTAAACATAGCCGCCGTTGGTGAAGACCGGAACAATGTAGCCCGGGGAGCCAAGCGATTCGTAGGTCGCGGCTGTCGTTGTGGCTCCACTGTCCGTGTAGGTGCCGATGTAGTAGGCCGAAACGCCCGCGCTCCAAACGTTCCGGCGCCAGTTCAGCGACGCGGATCCGCGCCATTTTGGCGATGCGCCAGCCACGACGGAACTGTTCGTGTCAAGCAGTTCGGTGCGCGGCGCAGTCTTCGAATTGTAGGCGTAGAAGGAGTTCAAGTAGGTCCACGTCGTGTTGAACGTGAAGTTGCCGATCGCCATCTTCGGGAAACGGTAGTTCAGGTCGAAGTCGAAGCCGTTCACGAATTCCGACGACTTGTTGAAGTAGGTCGTGCGGATGATGTCGATGGCGCCGACGACCGCACGTTGGTTGCCGGCCGTGCGCGTGGAATTGTAGGTCGCGAAAAAATCGCGGTCGGCCTGCGTGACCGGAAGGCGGACAATGGCCGGATCGCCCACGTAACTCGCGGTGCCGGATCCGAGATCAATGTTGGTGATGCTCTGGCCCGCCGCCAGGGCGGTCTGGGTGGCGGCAAGGAGGGCGGCGGTGTCGTCCGCAATGGAGCCCGACGAGGCGATCACGTTTGATTGGCGGATTTCCCAGTAATCTGCGCCGACAGAAAGTCCCTTCACCAAGGGCACCTCGATCACGATGCCTGCTGATTTGCCCCGGGCTTCCTCCGGCTGGAGATCGGGATTCCCCGAGGCGATGCTCCGGCGATTTGACGGACCGTCGGTGGGCAGGCCCGTGACCGAGCTGCGGTAGGTGTCGGTGCTCCCCGTGACCGTGCGGATCAGCGTGCCGGTGAAAAGCTGCGCCAGATTTGGGGCATGGAACCCCTCGTTGTAGGAGCCGCGCACCATCAGCCACCGAAAGGGTTGCCAACTGGCGCCAACCTTGGGTTTGGAGGTGTCGCCAAAATCCGTGTAGTTTTCATGACGCAATGAGGCGGACAGTTCGAGGGTATGCACCAACGGCAAAGTGAATTTGCCCCCGACGAGCGGGACGACCAATTCGGCATAAGCCGCACTGACGTGGCGGTTGCCGTGGGTATCAGAGTTGGGCGAAAACCCAAGGAAATCGTTCGAGTTGGGATCGAGCCCTGATCCCGGCGGATTCAGGCCGGCATACGGCGGACGGGAGTCAGCATAGACTTCGTAGCGGTATTCCCCACCGAAAGCCGAGCTGATGCGGTTGCCACCCCAAATCGGGAACAACTCCCCGCTCGCCCGGATATCCCAACTGCTCAGCTTGGTAACGCCATTGCGGACGAAGCGGGAGCGGAACGGCAATTGGACGCTTTCGGGATTCCGATAGGGACCGGTAACCACCAGCGCGCCGCCCTGAACGGCGAAAGAATGGGTGAACGGATTGAAAGCCACCGCCGGATCCGTCTGGTTGATGGCGTTGATGAGAAGACTCTTCCTGGTCGGCCCGAATTCGTCGTCGGTGACCCGCGAGTCACCCCAAAGCAGGGCGGACTCCCACGTCCACGTGTCCGCCAGCTTGCCGCGCAGACCCACGACGCCGCGATAGGTGGAATTCGTCACCGTGGCGACGCGATCATGTAGATCGAAGAGGCGTTTGTTGCTGATCAACACTGCCGCCGGCGTGCCGGTGAGGCGCGGGGTGCCATCGGCGTTCGGCGCACCCGTGGTTGACCAGAAGCGCGTGCCAAACGGGTTGTAAGGGTTCGTCGAAGGAACGATGATGTTGCCGTCGGTGGACGCCGTGATGCCGTCCGGCTCGCGATTGGTGACCGACCGGGCATCGTAGGCCAGAAGCTCGGCGAAGGCGGTCAGATTGGGTTTGATGTCGTATTCGCCGCCGATGAACGCGTTCACCCGCGTCGTCTGCGGCTGGATCACGCGATAAGTGTTGTTGTCCCAATAATACGTGGAGGTGATGCCGGCGCGGCTGGGCGTGCCGGTCTGGAAACCGATGCCCGTTGTCGTCGGGACCAGGAAAAACTGTCCGGAAGTCGCCACCATCGTGGACGGGATGCCGCTGGTGCGGCCGGCCGTGAACACCCCATTGGTCACCGTGCCGAGGGAATAGTTGCCGAACGAACTGGTGGCGGAACGGGCGTTGAAGGTTGTGTTGGTCGAAACATTCCACGGCGCGGGGGCGCGGGCGCTCTTGTCCGCTTCGGCGGCAAACCGCCGGTCGCGGGCATACATGACCTCACGGTCAAACACGTCGATGGTGACGATGCCCCGGCCCTTGCCGCCGAGAAAATCGAACCCGTGGGTGAGCGTCGCGCGGGCTTCTTCCCCGTCGCTGTAGCGGGTTTGGCCGTAACGCAGCACCAGCTCGGTTCCGCGATATTCGCGGCGCATCAGGTAGTTCACCACGCCGGCCACCGCATCGGTGCCGTAAATGGAAGAGGCGCCGTCGCGCAGCACGTCGATGCGCTCAATGCCCCGATTGGGCAGAATGTTCACATTGGTCGTCAGCGCTGGGACACCGGCCTCCGACTGGCTGATCGGATGAGGGGGGAGCCGGCGACCGTTGAGGAGGAAGAGCGTGTTGCTCGATGGCAATCCGCGGAGGGCACCCGAAGAATTGTCGCCGCGGGCGGTGGCACCGAGGGTTGCCGTCTCGTTGCCGGGCAACCCGGTGATCTGCGGCAGCGCGGTTAGCAGGTCGGCCGGCTGCATGGCGTCCCGCATCTCCATCATGTCGCCATCAATGATCGTGACCGGCAGCGATTTTTCCTGGGCGAGGCGCTTGATATTCGAACCGGTGACGGCGAACGCCTCGAGCTTCACCGGTTCGTCGCTGGCGGTGGTATCTGTCGCCGCACGTTGCCCGAAGGCCGTCGCGGAAAACATCATCAAGACGCCGCACAGGGCGCGGGTCAGTGGGTGGTTCCTCAGGGGTAGTTTCATGGTGCTAGGTGTCCGGGTTTGAAAAATCAGCATCGTCCCGGCACGGAAAAAATAAAGCAGTGCTGGGAGGGGAATCGGGATTAGGGCCGTGGAGCTTACCGTATCTTGACTGCCGTGACTAGGGGAAGCCATGTCCGACCGCAGGCGTAGAACTACGTAACACACTGTGGCCTTGCGAGACTGGATAACATCATTGTGCTGAACACCGCATGCCGTCCTCCCTGCCCAGCAATCTGCGTTTTGTGCTTGTCGACGACACCGCCACCTTTCGCGAGCTGCTGCGGGACTCCTTGCAGCGCCGCTTCCGACCCACGGAGTTGAAGGATTTCGCGAATGGAAAGGATGCCCTCGCCTCGTGCCTCGCCTCGCCGCCCGATCTGCTCATCGCCGACCTCTACCTTCGGGACATGGACGGTCGCGACATCGTCCGCGAGCTGCGCCGGCAGGGCCACAACACCCGCGTGGTTGTGCTGACCGCGCACCCCGAGGCCCAACTGCCCGCTGAACTGGTGTCGCTCGGCGTCGCCGGCTTCGTGGACAAGAACTCACCGCTGGAACAAATTGATCGCGCGGTTCAATGCGTGCTCGAAGGCGGCATGTTTTTCTCGGCCACCGTTCCGCCACCCGTGCCGACTCTGGATTTGGAAGCGTCGTTGCCCCGCCTGGGCGCCAGTGCCCTGTCCGATCGAGAGCAGGAGGTGGTGCGCTTTGTCGCCCGGGGCTTGGTTTCAAAGGAAGTTGCCTCGCAACTTGGCCTGAGCACGCGAACGGTGGAAAAGCACCGGGCCCGCATCCTGGCAAAATTGGGGCTGCACGATGTGCCTACGCTGGTGCGCTGGTGCTTGCGCAATGGTCTGGGCTGAAGGTCGAAAAAAAACGACGGCGTGAGCCGGCGGCTTGAAAATGGTCGGGGCGGTCAGATTCGAACTGACGACCTCTACGTCCCGAACGTAGCGCTCTACCAGGCTAAGCTACGCCCCGATGCGGAAGTGAAGGGCCAATCAGAAGACTTAGCCAAAGTGAGGCAAGCAGAATATTAAATTCCTCGCTCGAGACCGGTTGGTCCCATCCTCAATTGAAAAAAAACCGCGTCTCGCGACGCGGCTGAAAATTGCAGCCCAGTGGGCTTATTTCTTGGCCGGAGGCGGCGGCGGTATCTGCGCCAGCGAACTGGCCCCAAGCCGTTGGGCGACCATGTCGACCATGCGCTGAATCTCCAATTCCGCGTTGCGGCGGCTGATCTTCGCCAGCTCCACCTGTTTCGCGAGTTCGAACACTTCGTTGTTGGTCTTTTCCTTCGAGGTGCGCATTTCGCCAAGTTGAACCTCCAACGCGTTGATTTCCCGCTGGAAGGCATCGGCCTCGACAACATAACCGGACGTCTCACTGCTGAGTTGGGCCATCATGTCTTGGTAGTCGCGCTCCTTCTTTTCCTCTTTCGCGCGTTCCTCAGCGTCACGTTGCTCCTGGCGCTTTCTCGCATCCTCAGAGGCCCTGCGCTCAAGTTCGACGCGGCGAGCGTCGTCCGCCGCTTGAACCTGGGCGAGTTGCTGTTGCTTGCGGAGTTCCTTGGCCTCCATTTCCTTCAGTGCGCCTTTGTAGAAGACCACGAATGCGCCGAGGAGAACGAAGGGGACGATGAGATAAAACTTGTTCATGATGCGTGCGAAAGTTGCAGGTTAGCTTTTCTTGCCGGCAGCTTCCGCAGCCGCTGCGGCGGCGCGCGCGGCTTCGGCGGCGGCCAATTTGTCGAGCAGGGTATAGTAGTATTTAACGTTGGCCTCTGCCTGTTTGACGTAGGTCGTGAGGAATGCCTTTTCGTCACCGTGAGCCTTGCGTTCGGCCAAGAGTTTCTCGACTTCGAGTTTCACCGTCTCAACTTCCTTCTTCAGGCGTTCCGATTGATCGCGCAAACGCTTGCGGTCCGCATGAGCACGTTCGCGTTGATCCTCAGCCGTTTGGCGTGCCTTTTTCTTGGCTTCCTCGACCTGCAGGCGTTCGTCGCGCTCTTGGCGGCGCCTTTCTTGGGCTTCAATCGCCGCCTTGATGGCATGTTCCCGAGCCGCGACCTCTGCGCGCGCCTTCTCTTTGCGGACCAACTCGGCATCGGCAGCAACTTTCGCCAGTCTCGCTTCATGATCCTTGTTAAATCGCATGAAGAATCCGGCGAAGACTGCCAAGCCGAGCAGCGGGAGAAAAATGTAGATTTTATTCATTGGGCAGAGAGATTGAAAAGTTAGGACTTCTGGAGTTTTGCGTCGCGCTCGCGAATAATGTCGAGAATCGAGTCCCTCATGCGCTCACCTTCGGCTTTGCCTTCTTCGGTTGCAATAGCGCGTTCGGCGGCTTGCAGGGCGAGATCAAATTTTTTCAAATCATACGCGACAAAGGCCAGAAACAAGTAGGTTTGGTGGGGGCGGTTTCCACCGCCTTTGCGGACGGCTGCTTCCAAGTGCGGAAGCGCATCGGCCATCTTTTCCATCGTGTAGTAATTCTGTGCGATCAGGTATTCCAGCTGGCCCGAATCCGGGAAAATCTTCGTGGCTCGCTTTAGAGTGTCGATCGCTTTGAAGTCGCGGTTGAGCTGTTGATACGAATAGGCCAGCAGTTCCCAGTTCTTTTCCTCGTTGTCAATCGAGCCATCGGCGAGACCCATTTCAAGCAGGTCGGCCGCGCGCTGGTATTGACCGATGTTGAAGTGGATGCCGACGAGATTGAAGTTGTCCTTCGGCGACTTCATGAAGCCGTTCGCTTGGGCCCGCTCAAAGGAGAGAATCGCGCGGATGTCCTGGCCCTCGCCGAGATAGAGCGCGGCAAGCTGCTGCCAGTAATTGCGCGTTTCCGGCTTCTGCTGGACGAGCAACTCGAGCAATTCAATGGCCTCGGTATTGCGGTTCATGTGCTGCAGGCAGACGAGCTTGAGTACGTAGAGGTGGTCCTTGGGGTGGGTGCTCATCCGCAGGGCATCGTCAACCAGCGTCAGCGCTTTCTTAATGGCGCCAAGATCGGGATTCTCGCTGTCTTGCGTCGCGCGATTGTAGAGCAAGGAGCCGTAGAAAAGCATCACCTCGGGATTCTGCTTCTTGGTGTTTTTCAGCCAGCGGACGACGTAGCGCTCGGCTTTGTCGTAGCTCGCCGCCGCAGCGACAGGATCCTTGATCGAGCTGGCCTCCTGAAAGACGAGTTGAGAAAGGAAGTAGACGAATTCCTGGGTAACGCGCTCGTCAAAGAAGTTCGGCGTTTTCGCATCGGAAAGCATCAAAGCGCGCTCGAGCGGTTCGATCGACTCCGAGAATTGGCTCTTTTGGAGCAGCGTCTGGGCCTTGCTTTGATAAAGGACGGCGGCATCAAAGCTCGTCAGATCGGTGAGTTTGGCGAGCTGGGCATTGATGACTACCAAGGCGGCGTCGTAATTCTTCGCCTCAATCGCGGCTTTATAGGTAGTGCTTAGCACCTCGCTGGTGCCTTCCGTGAGGGAATAGTCGCGTTGCTGCGCGACGGCAGTGCCGGCGACCAGCGCCGCAGCGACACAAAACGCAAACAAACGGGCGCGAATGAAAGGAGGCAACATTGGCTTAATCTTCGTTGAGATTGAAGGTGATGATCTGCTGGACGCGAGTGTTCACGGAACGGCCGCCCTTGCGGCCGGGACGGAACTGCCACTTCAGCACCGCCTGCATGGCCGGCTGCTCAAACTCACGCTGGGTGGAACGCACCACCTGCGCCTGGTTAACGCGCCCGTTGGAGTCGACGATGTATTCCACCAGCACCTCGCCACTAATGCCGGCGCGGCGCATCTCGAACGGGTAGTTCGGCTGCACCGGAACGCGGAGGACAGGCGGTTGATCGAGATTGGCGACGTCGAACAGGTCCTTCATGCCCTGACCCAATTTGGTGCCGGGCTTGATGACCGGGATCGTGATGGATCCGGCGGCGGCGGTGAGACCGGGGGGAGGTGGCGGCTGGAGCGGTTGGGTGAAGGCGGTAACGGAGACAGATGGAACGTCCACTAGGCTTGGTGGCGCGAGTTGATTCATTGGCGCATCGTCAACGAGCTCTTCGACGGAATCTTCTGGGTCCGGCTCTATATCAGGCATTTCCATCTGAATGAGCGGCACCTTCTCTTCCACAACTTTGGCTTTCTTGGGAGCTTCTTGGTTAAAGCCAAGCAGCAACGTGGCGTGAAGACTGGCCGCGACCACAAATCCGATGATAAGATCTTTATTCATGGGTGGCCTTATTTGCCCGTGGGGCGGGTGCGGGTTTCAACGGAGAACTTTTGAATGCCGGCCTTGCGAATCTCATCCAACACTTCGACCGTAGCACCAAAACGGGCCTTTTCATCGCCCGCGACGAGAATCTTGGGATCCTCAGTCTGAGTTTTATAGTGGGCAATGCGGGAGGGAAGCTCGCTGAAGTCAATGAGTTCGCGATTCCAGTAGACCGCACCTTGTTCGGACACTTGGATGGTCGTAGGTTCCTCAGGCTTCGCGCCGCCCGACGGCGGAACGCCCGTCGGAAGATCGACGGGAATGGATTGGATGCGATTGAGCGACAGGGTGAAAAGGACGAACGTGGCCAGGAGGAAAAAGATGATGTCGATCATGGGAATGATCTCGATCCGGGCTTTTTTCATTGGCCTGAGCTTAAGTTGCATGAGGGGAAAAGGAGGTGGGTTCCGAAGAGGGAACGGGCGATCCGACGCTTTATTAGGGCGGCAGAGTTAGTTTTGCCTCATCCGCGTCTCGATGAACACTTTGGTGAAACCTGCTTTGCGGGCTTCATCAAAAACGTAAATCGCCTGCGCGAAAAAGGCCCGCTCATCGCCGTTGATCAAGACCCGGCCATCCGGCTCCTGCAGTCGATATTGCTGCAAGCGAACCAAGAACTCATCAAGCGTCACAAGGTCTTTGTTCCACGCTAGGGTGCCTTCGTCAGTCACCGAGATGGTCACCGTGCCAGCGGGATCACGCGGTTCGCTGGTATCGGAAGCGGGCAACTGCACATTGATGCCGTCCGATTTGTTCAGCGAAAGCGTGAAGAGGATGAATGTCGCAAGGAGGAAGAAAATGATGTCGATCATGGGGATGATCTCGATCCGGGCTTTCTTCGTCCCTTCCGGGCTAGTGCCGCCTCCTCCGTGCATGATAGATAAGAGTTGCTAAGTTGCCTGACGTTAAGTTCTTAGGCGATAAACCCTAGACTTAGTGATTGGCGGTGGTTTCCTGACTCGAGCGAGCATCGACAATGAGTCGCAACGCGTTGGCCGCGTCCTCAACTTCATGGCGCGCCTGTTCGAGACGTGAGGTGAGATAATTAAAGGGTAGCAAGGTGATGACGGTCACGCTCAAGCCGACCATAACGGCGATCAGCGCTTCACCGACGCCGGCCATGACGCGGGAAGCATTGGCCGCAATATCGCCACCCTCGCCGAGGGCGCCAAAGGTTTCCATCATGCCGGTCACGGTACCGAGCAAACCGAGCAAAAGGGCGGCGGTGATGACCGTATCAAGAATGGTCAATCCCTGCTGGTAACGCGTGAGCTCCTGGTTGGCCGCACGTACGATCGCATTGGAAAGTGACTGTTCACGGTGCGAAAGGGCATAGACCAGAATGCGAGCGACGTAATCCTTGCTCTTCTTGCCGATCTGCATCGCGCCTTCGATGTCGCGCGACTCGACCTTTTCCATCATCTTCTCAACCGCGGCGACATCGCGTTGGCCATTTTCGCGAAAGATAAAAATCAGTCGCTCGACAATGACGGTGACGGACAGGAGCGAGATCAGGAGGATCGGCCACATGATGGGCCCACCAAACTTGAAGAGCTCCATCGGAGTCATGTTCATCATAAACGCCAAGGGCATGTGTGCAGTGATCATAATGCGGTTTTAGTAGGATTAAGAGTTAGCCGGGAGTGAGAATAGAAACAAATCGTAGCAGGGGATTTACGATCGCGCAACCCCGCAGCCCCGAACCAAGGATTGCAGCGCGGCGCCAGTGCGGCGCAGCAAGAGGGGTGAGGGATTGAGACGGAACGGAGCAAGAGGTGTGCGAACCAAAACTGAATTGATTGAGAATCACTTTGCACTGTCAATTCACTTTCCTGAATTCACTCGTCAAATTTCTTGTGCATGGCTGCCCGGCTAGGACTCGAACCTAGACAAGCAGAGTCAGAGTCTGCTGTGCTACCATTACACCACCAGGCAGTGGAAAGTGATCGTGTGCGCCGCGCCGGCATGATGGCCCGCCGGATTCTGGACTGGAGCCGGTGACTGGATTTGAACCCGCAACCGCCTGTTTACAAAACAGGTGCTCTACCGTTGAGCTACACCGGCAGGTGCGCCGCGCACGCAAACAAAAGATGCAAAAAACAAAAACTGGTGGCTCCCCGGGGACTCGAACCCCGAACCAATTGATTAAGAGTCAACTGCTCTACCATTGAGCTAGGAAGCCAAGGAACAGAAGGGGAAAAAGTTAAGAACAGCGCTAAGGTGTCAACACCTTTCCCTGAATGTTTCGGGTCGGACGGGATCCGTCCCGACCGACCGGGAGACGGATCAGCTGTTCAAAGCCCAATGCGGGACGGGCAAGTCGATCGGCAGGTGGAGACCCGGCTGCGACGCCAGAAGGCGCGGCACGATGTTCACCAACGCCGCCACCGTCGCGTCGTCGCCGGCCACGCCACCGTTGACGGTGACGTCAAGTTGCGGACGCCCGCGGACGATGATGTGGTCCCGCGGATTCACCGCATCGAGATACATCTTGATATCGAGCACTATCTTCTCAACCCCGTTGGAAATTCCCACGGCGCGCTGATGAATGCCGCACGTCTGACCCTTCGCCACTTTGAAGAACGTCGTCTGGATGTCATGGTCGGCAACGACCGGCTCACCCACCTCGGTGATACTGTCCATCGACCAGCCCATCGCGTGGGCGACCAGCGCGAGCGATTCACGCAACCCGGCGTGCCCAGCCCGGCCCGACTTCAACTTCGCCCGAAATTCCTCGGGCGACTGGCCGCTGCCGATCTTAGCCTGCAAGGGTTGACGGCGCGTCGACGCATTGACGACCCGGTCCACCACGATGCTCTCCACCTCACGCGAGACTGCCGTCATAGTGATCGGCAGCAAATCCATGACGAATCCGGGATTCACTCCGGTCGCGACGACTCGCGACCCCGTGTGACGACAAAGCGCATCATACTCTTTCACCACGTGCCCGGCCTTAAGGGCCGGGAAAATCAGTTCCTCGCACGTCGAGGCAACATTGACCCCCAGTTCCAGAGCCGGGCGCATTTGTTCCAGCGAGGTCGCAGCACTCGATCCGGCCGTGTGGAGAATCACATCCGGTTGCCCA
>JAUXOH010000336.1 GCA_030682505.1 Candidatus Didemnitutus sp.
CCCGGCCGAGGAACAGGCGCAGCGCGCGACGTGGCTCCGCGACGGGGTGAACTGGCGGTTTCGCGTGCCCGAAGGCGAGACCCTGGAATTCATCGACGGCCATTTCGGGCGGCAGCACACCACCTTTGGTCGCGACCTCGGAGATTTCCTCGTCTGGCGAAAAGACGGCCTGCCGAGTTATCAACTGGCCTGCGCCGTCGATGATGCCGCCATGAGGATCACGGAGGTGGTGCGCGGTGCCGACTTGATGCTCTCCACCTTTCGCCAGCTGCTGATCTTTCGCGCTCTGGGCCTGAAGGCCCCCGCATTTTATCATTGTCCGCTCGTGACCGACGAGCACGGCGTGCGCCTCGCCAAGCGCCACGATGCCCTCGCCTTGCGCACGTTGCGTGAAGCGGGCCGATCGGCCGCCGACTTGCGCGCGGTTCGCTAGCGCCCGCCGGCGCCGCAGGCTTGCCAAGCGGCGGCCTTGTCATTCACAAACCACCTGCCATGGCCACCTACGTTTACGAAACGATTCCCCAGCGCGCCGCCGACGCGCCGCGACGTTTCGAGTTCGTGCAAAGCATGAAGGATGCTCCGCTCCAACGCGACCCGGCCACGGGTGAACCCGTGCGGCGGATCATCTCCGGGGGATTCGGGCTCATGGGCGTCGGGAGCGGCAAGGAACCGGCGGCGTCACCGGTTCCGACTGCGCCCTGCGGCGCGGGTTGCGCCTGCCACTCCGGTCCGCGCATTCCCCAGCCCTAAAGCTCGGTGTATTTGTCGGAGCGGCCGCGGGCTTTTTCGACCGGATACTTGGCAGCGTTCTTGGCCAGCTTGGCCTCGATGGCAGCGGCGAGATCGAGATCGCTGATATTCGCAAATTCCAGCGCGTAGATCACCACGTCGGCGAGTTCATCGGCGATCAACTCGCGTTTGGCCGGGTCGCGCACGATGGCATTGGAGGCGGCGGACTCAGTCCACAGAAAATGTTCCATCAACTCACCGGCCTCCGCGGCGAGGGCCATGCTGAGGTTCTTCGGGGAGTGAAACTGTTCCCAATCGCGTTCGCGGGCGAAGGCCAGCACGCGGGCCCGCAGTCCAGCCACCGTCATGGTCGCATCTTGCATCATGGCGCCAACGGTGTCGGGGCGGCCGATCCGGGGCAAGCGCGCCCGCAAAAAGCGTCATAACGGGCGCCGGCGCATTCGGGATTAAAGAAACCACTTGTTGGGCCGATGGGCCTGAGTAAGGTTCAACCCAACCTCATGGCACCTGCCACGTCAGTTCAACGATTCTCGGACCGCACTTCGAATACGAAGGCGGCCCGAGGCGTTGTTGCGCAGCACCCGCTGCACTCGATGTGCCCGTGCGTCGCCATTGGGACCAAACTAATCACCGTAGCGGGCTGCCTGGCCTAACGGACACCGAACCCACGGTAACAGTCCTACCCCCAGGAGACCCGTCGGCCACCACCGGACGAGACCCATGCGTATGCATCCCATTATTCCATCGCCCAATCTTCATCACTCCGACCCCGTCGATTCCCTGTTGGAATTCCGGCAGCCGCAGTTCGAGTGCACCGATCTGCCGCACGCCTTGAAAATCGAGATCTGTATTCCCGGAGTCGATGCCGCCGCCGTCGAAATCACCACGCGCGGCCCGGATCTGGTCGTCGTCGCCCACAAGCCGCACCCCGTGCGCGTCAACTGGCAGGCGCTTCACCTCGAGGCGGCCCAACGCGACTACCAATTGAACCTCCGGCTGGGTCACGGGCTCAACCTTTCCAACCTCACCGCCGAGATCGCTTCCGGCGTGCTGACGATCATCGTGCCGAAGCGCCATGGATTCACGCATCACCACACCGCGCGTTTCGTGGCATAGATCCAGCTGAACACCACTTTCACTTCCCCCGCCTAGCGGGGGATTGGGGTAAAAAAGCAATGGCGGGCCGTCCAGGGGTGGGCGGCCCGCTTCTTTTTGCCCCGGGATCGCCGCCCAGGGGCAAATTTTGCCGGCGAAAATTTCCGGGAAGTTTTCTGGAACATCTGCGCGCGCGCGGGGTTCTGACTTGAGACACCAAGAATTCAGCCCAAGCCATGACGCACTTTCCCCATCGCCACCGCCGCTCCGACTCCTCGTCGGCCGGCCCGCCGACGCCCGCCAAGGGCTCGACGCGCGATGTGCAGTGGGGTCGACCGGTCTTCCGGGCCCCGATCCTCAATCCCAAAGTGCCGGTTGAACCCCTCACTTTCGGCACCGCGCGCCTTCCCGGCCGCGCCCGCAAGCACTCTGCGACCAAGGGTTGATCAGCGCTCGGGCACCGGCCAGCTCACGCGGGACGCGGCCCCGGCATCGAGTTTCAACAGGTCGGCCAAGGGTGGAAGCACGGCCCGAAACACTTGGTCGATCTGCCACGGCGGATTCAACACCAACAGTCCGCAGCCCTTCATGCGCACCTGCGCCGAATCGCTCGCGATCTGCAATTCCGCGCACAGCATCGGCGGGGCGCCGGGCGCCAGAGCCAGATCCTCGATGAAGCGATCGCAGCGGGCGCGCTCCGTGATCGGATACCAAATCGCGTAGGTCCCGCTGGGGAAGCGTCGCTGCGCAGCGGCCAGCGCCGCGGTGATGTCGGCAAACTCGCCGGCGCTTTCAAACGGCGGATCGATCAGCACCAGGGCGCGTTTCTCGGACGGCGGCAGCATCGCCTTCAGCGCGGTGTAGCCGTCCATCTTGCGCACCAACACCCGTTGCCCGGCGCCGAAGGCAAAATCGAGCGCCTCGGCGTCATCCTCCCGCAATTCGCACAAGACCGAGCGATCCTGCGGCCGCAAGGCACTCTGAACGATCCACGGCGAGCCGGGATAAACGCTCAGCTCCGCATCGTCGCCGGTCTTGCGCACGTGGTAGGATTTGATCGCGGCCAGAAATGGTTCCAGCACCGCAGGCAAGGGGGACGCCTCCCACAGCCGGCCGACACCTGCCGGCCACTCGGGAGCGCGCTCGCGCCCGTCCGGCAGCACGCCGGAAGTCGTCAGATCGTAGCCACCCCGCCCGGCATGGGTGTCGAGGTAGAGAAACCCTTTCTCCTTCCGCTGCATGCCCTGCACGAGCAATTGCAGCAAGGCGTGCTTGAAGACGTCGGCGTAATTGCCCGCGTGGTAGTGATGCCGGTAATTCATCGCGCCTTCAGGCAACCGGCACCTTGACGACGGTCTTGCGCACGAGGCGCGGTGCCCCGTCCAGTTGCAGGGAGGGCATGTGTCCGTCCGACGGGAAAAAGAGCGCGACGTCGCCGGCGCGCATGACCAAGCGGGCCGCTTGCGGTGCCTCCGGGAAAAACTTGCTCAGGTCGCGCTCCCGGTCGTAGTCCAGGGTCATTGCGAGGCGCGCGATCTCCTCGACCTCCATCACTTCCACGCCGGCGACAATCACTTGCACGTCGATGTAGGTCCGATGGGCTTCAAAAAAACCCTCGGCCCGCGGCTTGGCGAGGTAGACCTGCTCCAAGGCAAAGGCCCCGCCACTGAGGTCGAATCGTCGGGTCTCCCCGGTCGCTTGGGCAAGGATTCGGTCGTTCACGGGCGATCCGGTCCGCAGCGCCTCCGCCACGTAGGCAAACGCCGCCGTGAATTGCTCAGCGCGGTTTTGGATGCGGAGGGACGAAAAAGGGCCAAATTGGGCCATGCGCCGAGAATCAAGCGCCGTCCGGGCTCCGCAAGAATGTTTCAGCTTCTGACCGGCAAAAAAACCGGGGCCGCCGGCCACCAAGCGAGCCAGTCCGACGCTCCGCCAGCGCGTTTCCGCAAGAAACGCCTAGATATTATCAAGAAATCTGAGGATATTTCCGTCGGCTGACGTATTATCTTCCGCCAAACCTATTAACCCAACCCTGTTCCCTATGAAAAACCTCATTCGTTTCCTCGCCGTGCTTGCGGCTCTCTCGTTCGGTGGATTCGCCTTTGCCGGTGAAAAGAAGGCTGAAGACTGCAAGGGCTGCAAAGACGCAGCCGCCTGCTGCAAGGCCGAGAAAAAGGAAGGCTGCTGCAAGGCCGAAAAGAAGGACTGCGAGAAGACCCCCGAGAAGAAGTAAGCGAGCTTCACTTCGTTTAAAATTTCATGGCCCGTTCCCCCGCGGAACGGGCCATTTGCTAGCAAGTCTAGCCTTGTTCGGACGCCCGGTTCCGGCATACCTTTCCTGCGTGAAACGTGTCGTCGCAGCCATGACGATGGGCGCACTCCTAATCAGCCTAGGAGGTATCCCACAGGCCGACGCCCAAACCACCTTCGTTTGGACCGGTTTCCACGAGAACAATAATTTTTCGGCGGCGAACAATTGGAAGGACAACGCCGTGCCGACGCCGCTGGATGGCACCGTCCTGCTCAGTTTTCCGTCCACCCAGAACCGGTTCGTCTACCTCAACTCCTCGATCCATGTGCTCGGTCTGGTGGCGTCCGGACACCGACACATCGACAGCAATGAGTCGTCTCTCACGCTGGGCGCGGGCGGCGTCACTTTTTCCCCCCAAGGTCAGGCCACCCACCTCGTCTTCGAACCAAACGCCTTTGTGGTGCTCGGCGCCAATCAGAACTGGACCGCCTCGAACGGGGCCATCGAGGTGCGCTCCTTTCTCAGCGGCGTGGGCGTGCTCACCAAACTCGGCAACGGGGAACTCATCCTGCGGCATGGCAACAGCAACTCCGGCGGCATCAACCTGAACGCCGGCAAGCTCGTCCTCGGCGCCAATGATGGGATCCAGTCGACCGCGCTTGGTTCGGGCGTTCTGACCATTGGTGCCCCGGCGGGCGGAACGACACCCCCGCCAACCCTCGTCACGAGACAGAGACTCTATGGCGGAAGTTATGATGAAAGCTCTGTTCTCATCGCCAACAACATCGTCCTGAACGGTGCGCTATCGACGATCAATCAGACGAAACTCACTCTCTCCGGCAGCATCACGCTCAACACCAACACGACGATCACCACGCGCGGCCATCCCCTGTCACTCGAGGGCGCGATCAGCGAGGCCACGTCCGGCAAAAAGATTACTATGGACGGCAAGGGCGTCGTCGTGCTCGCCGGCGCCAACACCTACACCGGTGGCACCACGGTCAATCAGGGCAGACTTATTTTCGGCACCGCCGCCGCGGTGCCGGCTACGGGCGACCTCACCGTCGCCGCCAACGGCTATCTCGGCTTCGCTTTCACCACCGGTTACGGCACCTTGATCAACAACGGCGGCACCTCGCAGTTCGACAAGACCAACACCGCCGGCTCGTTCGGCTTCGACAGCGAGCTCGATTCCCTCCCGCAGACCTTTGCGGAGGCGATTGACCTGACCGGCTTCAATGCCAGCGCCCGGCTTGGTTCCGCCTCCCACGCCGTGATCTCCGGCAACATCACGCCGCAAGGGAGCGACTATCGCTTTGGCGGCGGTGGCGGCTACCTCACGGTTTCAAGCCAGTTGACCGGAGCGCGCAATGTCGTCCTCGATTCCCCCTCCCACTCCCCGCTCACGGTCCGCCTCACCAACACCGCCATCACGAACAATTTCACCGGCAACGTCACGGCGACGCACTCGGGCATCATCTTCGGCTCCAATGTCAAACTTCCCTCCGGGGCCAACCAGCTCACGCCGCTTCTCGGCGGTTACATCGGCACGGCGCACTCGAGCCACTTCGAATCGCCGACCGCCCTCAACAACTACCTGCCTCTCTTCAGCGCCACCACCACCGGCGTCATCGGGTTTGACCTGGCGATCGGCGAGTCCACCACGCGGGTCGTTGATCTCACCGGCGCCGCTTACACGAGCCTGCTCAACGCCTACCTCGGCACCAGTTCCAAGGCATCCTCCGGAGCGGGCATCCGCTTCACCGGCACGATCTCACCCAATTCCAACAGCGTCCACCGCTTCGCCGCCTTCAAGGGCGGTGTGCTCGAGGTGGCTGGCACGCTGCCGGGCAACTCCCTCGTCATCGGTCATCCCGACGCACTCAGCCTTTTCGCCGATCGCACCCGCGGCCAGTATTCCACCGTGATCGTCTCCGGCAACAACGGGAGCGGTTTGGCCGGGGGGACCACGTTCTACGGTGGCCACCTCGTGCTCGGGCAGTCCAACGGCACCATCGGCACCGAGGCGACCAACGCCCTCGGTTCCGGCACCCTCACCGTCGCGCCCGTCACCTTCGAGGTCGAGAGCGGCCACGAGGATTCGACCCCCACCCCCTTCCTGTCGGCGGCGGCCCCCAACCTGATCTTCAACAACGCCATCGTCCTCAACACCGACCTCGACCTCGGCGGCAATAACAACGTCACC
>JAUXOH010000348.1 GCA_030682505.1 Candidatus Didemnitutus sp.
CCCGAACTGGCGTCTCCGGCCAAACTGACTAGGTGTCTCCTGTGGCGAAACCAAAACACTACGACCTGATCTGCATCGGTGGCGGCAGCGCGGGATTCAGTGCCGCGCGCATCGCGGCGGGTCTGGGCAAGAAAACGGCCATCATTGACGGTGCGAAGGAACTGGGCGGGCTCTGCATCCTCAAGGGCTGCATGCCGTCCAAAACCCTGCTCTACGCAGCGGAAATTCTTCATCACGCCCGCCATGCCGATCGTTTTGGTCTGCGCGTTCGTTCGGCCACGGCCGACATGCGCGCGGTCCATCAGCGCAAGCAGCGCATCATCGGAGAATTTGCCGCCTATCGCCAACAGGCCATGGCGGCGGGCAAATTTGATCTCTACCGCGCCTATGCCCAGTTCGAGGACCCGCACACCCTCCGCCTTTCGACCGGCCAGCGCCTGCGGGCCGATTTCTTCCTCGTCGGCACCGGCTCCACCATCAGTGTGCCGCCGGTCCCGGGCCTGAAAGAGGCCAAATGCTGGACGAGTGACGACGTGCTCGATCTCGATTTCCTGCCCAAGAGTGTGATCGTGCTGGGCGGCGGGATTGTCGCCTGTGAACTGGCCCAGTTTCTCCGTCGGATGGGTTCCAAGGTCACGCAGGTGCAGCGCAGCGCGCACGTGCTGAGCGATCACCCGGCCGCGGCCGCCGCGGTGGTGCAGCGCGCCTTGGTCGACGAGGGCATCGAGCTTTTCACCGGCACGCAGATTCAGAAAATCACCCAGGACCGGCGGGGCTCATCGGTGCGTTTTTCCCACCAGGGCAAGATCGTGACACGGCGGGCGGCCCACTTGTTCAATGCCCTCGGCCGGGAGCCCAACACCGTCGGGCTCGACCTCACTGCGGCGAAGGTGCGCACGCGTCCGAACGGACAGATCATCACCAATCGTTGGCAACAAACGAGCGCGCCGCACATCTATGGCGCCGGCGACTGCTCCGGACCGGTGGAGATCGTGCACATCGCGATTCAGCAGGCCGAACTCGCCGTTCGCCACGCCTTCAAGGTCAAGGGCATCAAGCCCGTCGACTTCTCGATGCTGCTGAGTGTCGTGTTTACCGATCCCCAACTCGCGACGGTTGGCTGGTCCGAGGAGCAGCTGGCGAAGCAGGGCACGAAGTATCTCGTCGCCTCCTACCCCTTCGACGACCACGGCAAATCCATTCTCATGGAGGCCAAGTACGGGCACGTGAAAGTCTGGGCCGAGCCCAAGCGCGGGCGAATCCTCGGAGCCGAAATCGTGGGGAAAGATGCGGGTGAATTGATTCACTGCTTCTCCGTGGCCATGGCCCTGCGCGCCACCGTGTTCGATCTGCTCAAGGCGCCGTGGTATCACCCGACCTTGGCCGAGATCATCACCTATCCGCTCGAAGAACTCGCCGAATCGATTTCGGGGAGTTGATGGGCGGCGCAGCGGTCCCCTGGCGGGCCGCAGGTGCGCCCCGGTTTGTGTGTGCAGTCGCCATTTTGCCTTTGCCGCTCCCCCCACCGGAAGCACACGTTTCTCCCATGCAGAACTACGAAGCCCCTCTCTTCCTCACCGAACTGCTCAAGGCGAAGTCTCCCTCGGGAGCCGAGGCTCAGGCGCAGGCCGTCTTTGACCAATTCGTGAAGCCCCACGCCGAAGTCTATGCGAACGACGCCCTCGGCAACCGGCTGGCCACCCATAATGGGAAAGGCGCGCCCACGGTGATGTTTTCCGGTCACATCGACGAACTGGGGTTGATCATCACCTACGTGAACAAGGACGGCTTCATCTACTTTGCCACCATCGGCGGGCACGACCGCACCATCATTTCCGGGCGGCGCGTCATCATTCAGACCGCGCACGGTTTGGTGAAAGGCGTCACCGGCAAACGCGCGATTCACCTGATGGAAGAGGCTGATCGCAAGAAGGTGCCGGAGATCCACGAGATCTGGATCGACATCGGAGCCAAGTCGAAGGCGGATGCACTCAAGCGCGTCGCCATTGGCGACGTCGCCACCTACGATCACGAATTCGAATTCATTCACGGTTCCATCGGCACCGCCCGGGCCTTCGACAACAAAGTCGGCGCCTATGTCGTGGGGGAAGCCTTGGTCCGCCTGAAGAAGTCCAGGACCAAGATCGCCGCCAAAGTGGTTTCCGTCGCGACGACCCAGGAAGAGATCGGCGTCCGGGGCGCAACCACGTCCGCCTTCGCCGTTGATCCGCACGTCGCGCTCGCGGTCGACGTCGGCCACGCGACGGATCATCCGGATTGCGACAACCGCAAATACGGTGAAACCAAGCTCGGCGCGGGCCCGATCATCTGCCGGGGTCCCAACATCAACCCCAAGGTTTACACCCGACTCGTCGAATGCGCCAAGAAGGCGAAAATCCCCTTTCAACTGGAGGCCGATCCCCGTCCCACCGGCACGGACGCCCGGGCGATTCAAATGGCCCGGGGCGGTGTCGCGTGCGGCCTCGTTTCAATTCCGCTCCGCTACATGCATACACCGAGTGAGGTCGTGGACCTGGAAGACGTCGAAAATTGCGTGAAGCTCTTTGTCGCGTTCGCCCTCTCGATCAAGAAGAACGAAAGCTTCAACTGGTAGAAACCGCCGGACCACCACCAAGTCCGGTCTCGAAATGGAAAAGGCGCGGCCAATCGCCGCGCCTGATTCAGGGCCAAAACCGTCACCGCCTAGGCGGCGTCCTTGCTGGTCGTCGGGGCTGCCGCCCGGCGCCGCGCCTTCTTCAGGTGCGGCTTCTTGCGGCCTTCGACCACGGCTTGGTCGATGACGACCTCCACGACGTCGTCGCGCTGGGGAAGTTCATACATCACTTCCAGCATCAGCTTCTCAAGGATGGCGCGGAGCGCCCGGGCGCCGGTCTTCAACTCAATGGCCTTGCGGCCAATGGCGCGCACGGCATCGCGGGTGAAGGTCAGCTGGACGCCTTCCATCGCGAAGAGTTTCGCATACTGCTTCACCATCGAATTCTTGGTGCGCAACAGCACCTGCTCCAAGTCCTCCACCTTCAGCTCGTCGAGCACGGAAACAACCGGCAAACGTCCAATGAACTCCGGAATCATGCCGAAGCGCACGAGATCTTCCGGTGCCACGGCGCGCATCATTTCATCGGGGGTGAGTTCCTTGTCCTTGTCGTTGATGTGAAAGCCGAGTGACCGCTGGCCCAGGCGCTTCTTCACGACTTGGTCGAGGCCGACAAACGCACCGCCGCAAATGAACAGAATGTTCGAGGTGTTGACCTGGATATACTCCTGGTTCGGGTGCTTGCGTCCGCCTTGCGGGGGCACATTGCACACCGTGCCCTCGAGGATCTTGAGCAGCGCCTGCTGCACGCCTTCGCCCGAGACATCGCGCGTGATGGAAACATTTTCGGTCGTGCGGCGGATCTTGTCGACCTCGTCGATGTAGATGATGCCGCACTCGGCCTTCTTGACGTCGTAATTGGCCGACTGGAGCAGACGGAGCACGACGTTCTCGACGTCCTCGCCGACGTAGCCGGCCTCGGTCAAGGTCGTGGCATCGGAAATCGCGAAGGGCACATCGAGGATCTTCGCCAGCGTGCGCGCCAAGAGCGTCTTGCCCGATCCGGTGGGACCGCAAAGCAGGATGTTGCTCTTCTCCACTTCCACTTCGCCAAACTCGGCCGGGATCTCGATGCCTTCACGGGCCGCCTGACTCGGATCGAAATGGAGCCGCTTGTAGTGATTGTAGACGGCGACCGACAGCACCTTCTTGGCGTGGTCCTGACCGATGACAAAATCGTCGAGCACCTTGCGGATCTCGTAGGGCTTGAGGAGCCGGATCGCCGGCTTGGCCGTCGCGGTGGTCTCCGCCGGGGTGCCGGCTTTGACTTCGCGGTCGATGATCGTCTTGCAGACGTTGACGCAAGAGTCGCAAATGTAGACCCCCGGACCGGCAATGATCTTGCGGACTTCCGCCTGCGATTTACCGCAGAACGAGCACAGGGTCATGCGCGAGGATTTGGCCATGATGAAGTTATATCGGCCGGAGCGGCCACTGAGTCGAGGGGTTTTTCCCGTCGGCTAGGCTTGTGACGCAACTTTCGTCTCGCCCGCGCCCACGCCCACGCCCGCGATTTGCTGGGCGTCGCGAGTCGAGGCGACCACATGGTCAACAATGCCGTAGGCCTTGGCCTCGTCTGCACTCATGTAATAGTCACGGTCAGAGTCTTTTGCGATTTGATCCGCGTCTTTCCCAGTGTGCTTGGCAATGGTTTGATTGAGCGTCTGGCGCCAACGCAGGATCTCCTTGGCCGCGATCGCGATGTCAGCGGCCTGACCGCCGGCTCCGCCGCTGGGCTGGTGGATCATCACGCGGCTGTTCGGCAGGGCGAAGCGCTTGCCCTTGGTCCCGGCCGCCAGGAGCACGGTGCTCATGCTCGCGGCCATGCCGATGCAATAGGTGACCACGTCGCATTGCAGGAAGTTGATCGTGTCGTAAATGGCCATGCCACCGGTCACGATGCCACCCGGCGAATTGATGTAGAGATGGATGTCCTTCTTGGGATCCTCCATCTGCAAATAGAGCAGCTGGGCGATGACAACGTTGGCCACGCCGTCGTCGATCGGGGAGCCGATGAAGATGATGCGATCCTTCAACAGGCGGCTGTAGATATCCATCGACCGCTCGCCGCGGCCGGTGTTTTCGAGGACAATAGGAACGTAGTAGCTCATGCTTTGGCGGTCGCCGTGGTGACGGTAGCCTTGGACATCAGGAAATCAAGGGCCTTATCGAAGAGGATCTGCTGCTGGATCGCGCGGAATTGTTCCCGGTCCTTCCCGAGTTCCTTCACCAGCTTGTCCGGTTTCTCGCCGGAGCGCATCGCCTCGCGCATCAGCCAGTTGTTGATGTCCTTTTCGTCGACCGTGATCTTTTCCGTCTCGGCGATCTTCGCGAGCATCAGCTGGACTTTGACGCGGGAAACGGCGGCCTTCGAGGCGCTTTCGTAGAGCTCCTTCTTGTTCTTCTCAAACTCATCCTGCGGCACGCCGCGGCGCATGTTTTCCTCGATGAACTGGCGCAAGACTCCGTCACGCTCGGAAGCCACCAGGCTTTCCGGCGCTTCAAAATTTGCCTGGGCCATCAGGTTGTCCGAAATCTGGCGGCGTTGCGCGGCGCGATTCTCGTAGTCCTTGCGCAGGGTCAGGCTCGACTTCACCTGGGCTTTGAGACCCTCGAGGTCGTCGGCCTTGTTGGCCTTGAAGAAAGCTTCGTCCAGCGGAGGGAGAGCGCGCTCGCGCACTTCCTGAATCTCAATGGCGTAAACCACGACCTTGCCGGCCAGCGCGGGAACCGCGGCGAATTCAGCGGGGAACGTGATGGTGACGTCCTTCTTGTCGCCCGCCTTCAAGCCGGAAAGCTGGAGCGCCATGCCGGGCAGCAAGCCTTCATTGGCACCCTCAACTTCTTCCCACGTCTGCGGGGCGGCGGCATAAATCGCCTTCTCACCCACGACTTCGGTCAGAGGTTTGCCTTCCAGCGTGCCGGTGTAGCCGAAGCGCACGTAGTCGCTCTTGGCGGCGGCGCGCTCAGCGACCTTGAAATCAGCCCGCTCGCTGCGCAGGCCTTCGATCACGGCATCGACTTCGGCGTCGGTCGGCTCGGTGGGTTGGATCTCGGTGGCGATGCCGTTGTATTCGGGAAGTTTGATTTCCGGACGCACGTCGACCGTCACGATCACGGCGGCAGAAAGACCGGGGGCGAACTCGCCTTCTTCGACGTTCACGATCGACAGGACATCGAGCTTCGATTGTTCGAGTCCCTGGCGGTAAGCCTTGCTCACCACGCGGCCCTTGAATTCTTCCTTCAAGTCCTTGGCGAACCGCTTCTCCACCATTGCCATAGG
>JAUXOH010000351.1 GCA_030682505.1 Candidatus Didemnitutus sp.
ACCGGCCAGGTGAACCGCGACACCGACGAGCAGGGCCTCAACGCTGGATTCACATCCGCGAGTGAAAAACTCCGCGACGCCGGTAAATTCTACTCCCACCGACAAAGCGGCGAGGTGCACGGTTACTTGCGCACCCTGGCCTTTGGCTTCGTGATCGTGCTGCTGCTCGTGATCTTGGGAGGTGCCCGATGAATTCGCTCCCGCTTCTCTCCCTGATCGTCTTCACCCCGTGGGCCGGTGCACTCCTGCTGACGCTGTTCCCGCGGCTCAGCGTCGGTCCCACCCGCAGCCTAGCGTTGTTTTTCAGTCTCTCCACCCTCGCCCTCGGCACGACGGCTCTCGCGGGCTTCGATCCAGCGGTGACCGGTTTCCAACTCGCGGAAAAACACGCGTGGATCTCGGCGCTCAACGTCAACTACCACCTCGGTCTCGACGGGTTGAGCCTCGTGCTCGTCCTGCTCACGGGCATCATCGCCCCGGTGGCCCTCTTCGGCACCACGAAGACCTCGCCGCAACCGTCGCTTTACGCCGCGCTGTTCCTGTTCCTGCAAGGCAGCGCCCTGGGCGTGTTTCTCTCGCTCGATTTCTTCCCTTGGTTCGTCTTCTGGGAACTCAGCCTGGTTCCGGCGTTTTTCCTGATGAAGTTGTGGGGCGGACCCCAGGTTGCCCGGGCCGCCTACCAGTTCGTGATCTACACCATCGGGGGCAGTGCCTTCATGTTGCTCGGATTCGCCGCCCTCTACGCGGCCACGGGCACGTTTGATTTCGTGGAACTCGCCGCGCTGGCCCGCGCCGGCACGCTGGACACCCAGCTCGGTGCGCTGGGGAGTTTTTGGCCCCAGATCGTTTTCCTCGGCGTGCTGCTCGGGCTCGCGGTCAAGGTACCGATGTTCCCCTTCCACACGTGGCTGCCTCCGGCCTACGCCGAAGCGCCGACCGGTGCGTCGATGTTCCTCACCGGCGTGCTGTCGAAGATGGGGTTCTACGGTTTCCTCCGACTGCTCTGGCCACTCTTTCCGGCTCAATTGCAAGCCGCCGCGCCCGGCCTGCTCTGGCTCGCGGTGGCGGGGGTCGTGCTCGGCGCCTACGCCGCACTGCGCCAGACCGACCTCAAACGGTTGGTCGCCTACTCTTCGATCAACCACTTGAGCTACTGCCTGCTCGCGCTCTTTGCCGTTTCGGCCTACGGGCGCGCCGGCGACCCGGCCTCCGTGGCCGCCTTGAGCGGCGCGGTGCTGCAGATGTTCAACCACGGTCTCTCGGCGGCCGCGCTCTTCTATTGTGTCGGCCTGCTGGAAAATCGCTCGGGCGGTTTGCGTGGCCTCGGCGACTTCGGCGGGGTGCGCACGAACGCTCCGGTTTTCGCCGGTCTCTGCGGGATCGCGCTGTTTTCCTCTCTCGGTCTGCCCGGCTTGAACGGGTTTGTCGGTGAATTCCTCATCTTCCGCGGCGTGTTCGGTCTCGCCCCGTGGGCGGCGGCAGTTTCCACCCTCGGCCTGTTGGCCACCGCGATCTTCCTGCTCACCTTCTGGCAACGGGTCTTCCACGGCCCGGTCACCGGAGCGGGCGCAAAATTCCGCGACGTTGAGGCCGACGAAATTGTCACGCTGTTGCCGCTCATCGTGCTGATGTTTGTGCTGGGGGTCTTTCCCCAATTGCTGGCCCACCTCATCAATCCGCTCGTGACCTCGTGGGCCTCCACGCTTCCGCTGCAATGAACGCGCTTCCCTGGACCATCTACGTCTCCTTCGCCGGCGCCTTGCTCGCCCTGATGGCCGGCATGCGCTCCGCCCAAGCCGCGCGCGGCGTCGCCCTCGTCACGGTGCTGACCAGTTTCGGCCTCGCCCTCTGGGCGGCCAGCGGATTCGTGCCGGCCGCCGGACTGCAAACTCTGGTGAATGCCGAGTGGATCCCGGAGTTGGGCATCCGCTATCACCTCGCAGCCGATGGCATCAGCATGACGCTGGTCGTGCTCACGGGGCTGGCGGCGACGGCGGGCGTGTTGTTCTCGTGGAACATTGAGGAGCGGGTCGGGGAGTTCTTTGCGCTCTACCTCGCGTTGATCGGCGGCGTCTATGGCGTGTTCCTGAGTGCGGATGCCTTTGCGTTCTTTGTCTTCTACGAGATCGCGATCGTGCCGAAATATTTCCTGATCGCCACGTGGGGTTCGACCAACCGCCAGTACGGCGCGATGAAACTCGTGCTCTACTCGTTCGCGGGCAGCGCGCTGGTGCTCGCCGGACTGCTCTGGGCCTATGCGGTCGCCGGCGGCCAAAGTTTTGCCCTCAGCGATCTCGCGGCGGCGGCGGTGCATTTCCCGCGCTTCGAACAACTGGGCATTTTCGCCCTCGTCTTCACCGGTTTTGCGGTGCTGGCCGGCATGTTCCCCTTTCACACCTGGGCGCCCACCGGGCATGTGGCGGCACCCACCGCGGCGTCCATGCTCCTCGCCGGGGTGGTGATGAAGCTGGGCGCCTACGGATGCTTGCGCGTGGCGATGGCAACCTTCCCGGTCGGGTTTGCGTTTTTCCAACCCACCATCGCGTGGCTGGCGATCATCGGCATCATTTACGCCGGGCTCGTGGCGCTCGTGCAGGAAGATTTCAAATTTGTCATCGGCTACTCGAGCGTGAGTCACATGGGCTTCGTGCTGCTCGGTTTGGCCGCGGCCAATTCCGTGTCGGTCAGCGGTGCGGTGTTGCAGATGTTTTCGCACGGCGTGATCGCGGGCCTCCTCTTCGCCGTCGTCGGCCGCATGGTTTACGAACGCACCCATACGCGCAAGATGGAGGATCTGCGCGCGATGCCCTTGCATCGCCTGATGCCCTTTGCGGCGGTGGTCTTCGTCATCGGCGGCCTCGCCTCGATGGGCATGCCGGGTTTCAGCGGATTCCCGGCGGAATTGACGATTCTGATCGGCACGTGGCAGACCTCACCGCTCTGGGCGCTCGTGGCCGCCACCGGCGTGTTGGTGGCCGCCGCGTTCACGCTGCGCGCCATCCAGGTTTCCTTCTTCGGCAAGAGCGCGGCGGGTGCGGAAGTATCGGCCGCCCTCGCCCATCCCCTGCCGCCCATCACCTGGCCCGAGAAAGCCGGAGCTCTCCTCTTGATCGCTGCCATGGTTTACATCGGCCTGAATCCCGACGCTCTCCTCGATTGGATCCGACCGGCGCTTGAATCGCCGTTGATGCGCGCGGCGCTGACCGGAGGTGCATCATGAATTTGAGCTACGCTGAACTCTTCCGGGCCATGCTGCCCGAAACCGCCCTGGTGCTCGGGGCGCTGGCTGTCCTCGGCCTCGACATGATTCTCGGCCGGGGCAAGACGAGCGAGCAGCGCTTGCGCCGTTCGGTTTATGTCGGCTTGGGCGCCATTGTCGCAGCGGTGTATGGCGCCCTCGGAGCGGGTGCCACCGGCCCGGTCTTCGGCGGCGTGCTGTTTCTTGACCAACTCACGCTCGTCACGCGCCTCGGTGTGTTGGTGCTGACCGGCCTCACGCTCGGTCTGCTGAACGGCGTCATCCGCCAACGTCATCCGGCGGAATATGTCGCGGTGATCCTGTTGGCGGCATCGGGGTTCACCTTGATGGCGGCGGCGCACCAATTGTTGATCGCCTTTCTCGCCATTGAACTCGCGAGTCTCTCGCTCTACGTGCTGGCCGGGTTCGACAAGACGAAGCCCGAGTCGGCTGAGGCGGCGCTGAAGTATTTTCTCGTTGGTGGCATGTCGGCCGCGTTCCTGTTGTTTGGCTTCAGTCTGATCTACGGCCTCACGGGGGCGCTCGATTTTCGCGAGATCTCGATCCGCCTCGCGCTGCAAGGCACGTCGCCGTTGCTGATCATCGCATTGGTGATGATCATCGTCGCCTTCGGCTTCAAGGCGGCCGCGGCTCCGTTCCATCTCTGGGCTCCCGACGTCTATCAGGGCGCACCGGCCTCCTCGACCGCGTTGATTGCGTCGGCCTCGAAACTGGCTGGTTTCGTCATTTTCATGCGGTTGCTTTGGGGTGCGGCGCCGCTTTCCGCGGGACGCATTGGCGAGATGCCGCTGTATGTCGGCTGGCTGCCCGTGCTGGCACTGCTGGCGTTCGCCTCCATGTTTCTCGGCAATTTTGCGGCTCTGGCGCAGTCGAATGTGCGACGCCTGCTCGCCTATTCGGCCATTGCGCATGCCGGTTCAATTCTGCTCGGAATCACGGCCGCACGTTACGCGGGTCCGGGTCCGGTGTTCTATTACGCGGCCACCTACGGTCTCGCCACGGTGGGCATCTTTGGCGTCCTCGCCATTGTCGAGCGGGCGGGTCAGTGCCAGCAAATCACCGACCTCGCCGGGCTCCACCGGCGCTCGCCCCTCCTCGCCGGCTGCCTCGCGGTCTTTGTGCTGTCGCTCGCGGGTATTCCCCCGCTGGCCGGTTTCTTCGGCAAGTTTGCGGTCTATGCGTCGGTCCTGCAACTGGGTGGCGTGTCTGGTCCGGCAGGCTGGCTGACGATTGCGGCCATCGCGTTGAGTGCGCTCGCCCTCTACTATTACTTGCTCATCTTGAAACAGGCTCTGGTGGCCAACCCCGCGGTCGATGCGCCTCCCATCCAAGTGCCCCTGCAAGCCGGACTGGTGTTGCTCGGATCAGCCGCCGGACTCCTGTTCCTCGGGGTATTTCCGTCCGTGGTGTTGCGCCTCTTCTCCTGAGCGCGAGCGTCGGCCAGAAGCGGGGACCGGGAAATTTTGCGCTCAATCAACAGTTTGCGAAACTGGCTTTAGCCCAGCTCGATCGGAGTCTTGGGCCTTAACACTTCTTGCGCGACAGCCCGAGAGCGCATAAGTCCCATTTCGTGATCAAAGCGGCAAAATCTCAGACGGGCGCCCCCGCGGA